>NZ_JBLYQK010000006.1:0-140232 GCF_048799765.1 Brevundimonas sediminis | reverse complement strand
ATAGGGCCAGGGCACGGTGTGGATCATGTTCGACTTGAACCAGGTGAAGGGTTTGACGAGCACCGGCCGGTCGTCTGGTCCGCCCAGCGCCGCCAGCCCGGCCTGCACCGAGTCGGCCCGCGTCGCGCCGCCGGTCACCGCGCGCCAGCCGGTCAGCCCGTCCAGCGCAGCGGCCGCCTCGCTTTCCGAACCGGCTGAAACGACGACCACCAAATCCTGCGCGCCCGCCTTCAGCAGGGCCTCGACGGACCAGCGGATCACCGGCCTGCCGCCCAGCAGACGCCATTGCTTGGCGCCGCCCGAGCGGGATCCGGAACCGGCCGCGACGACGACGGCGGCGAAGGCGGGGAGGGCTGAAGTCATGTCCGGCCTTCTAATCGCCGCCGTGATGCTTGACGAGAGCGGTTCGAACGGCGGTAAGGGGCGGATGAGCGCAGGCCTTCAGATTGGCGACGTGTGGGTGCCCGGCCGGGTGCTGACCGCGCCCATGACCGGGATCACCGATCTCCCGTTCCGCCTGCTCGCCTCCCGACTGGGCGCGGCCTATGTCGCCACCGAGATGGTCGCCGCCGCCGAGCTGGCCCGCGCCCGTCCCGACGTGGTGCGCCGGGCCGCGGTCGGGGCGGGTCTTCCGCTCACCGTGATCCAGCTGGTCGGCCGCGATCCGGAGGCGATGGCGCAGGGCGCCCGCATGGCCGAAAGGGCGGGCGCGGACATCGTCGATCTGAATTTCGGCTGCCCGGCCAAGGAGGTGACCGGCGCCGCCTGCGGCTCGGCCCTGATGCGCACCCCGGACCTGGCCTGTCGCCTGATCGAGGCGGCGGTGAACGCCACCAGCCGCCCCGTCACCGTCAAGATGCGCCTCGGCTGGGACGACGCCAGCCGCAACGCCCCCCTGATCGCCGCGCGCGCGGAAGAGATCGGGGTGAAGGCGGTCACCGTTCACGGCCGCACCCGCCAGCAATTCTACACCGGCAAGGCCGACTGGACCGCCGTGGCCGATGTGAAGGCCGCCGTCTCCATTCCGGTGGTCGTCAACGGCGACATCCTGACGGCCGACGACGCGCGCGAGGCGCTGCGGCAATCGAACGCGGACGCTCTCATGCTGGGGCGCGGCGTCTATGGCCGCCCGTGGCTGGCGGCGCATCTGGAGCGGGCCCTGGCCGACGGGACGGTCCTGCAGGAGCCGGATCGCGAGGAACGGCTGGCCATCGTCATCGAACATCTGCGCGCCTCGGTCGGCTTCTACGGCCTGCCGCTGGGGCTGAAGATGTTCCGCAAACATCTGGGCTGGTACGTCGAGCAGGCGCCCTGGCCCGGCGACCCGCTGGCCCGCCGGGCGGCCAAGAGTCGGCTGTGTCGCCTGGAAAGTCCGCAGGAGGTTGAGGCGGCGCTCACAGATCTGTGGTCTGCGGTGACGCTTTCCTGCAACTCAGCTGTTGATATCGCGCCACAGCTGGTCAAAGCTGGAGGGGCATGACGGACACACCCTCCGCTGACAACGCACCGACGTCGGCCGCCCCGGGCGGCCCGGCGGGCTGGTTCGCTGACTGGTCGGAGACCCGCCGTCGCAATGCCTTCCTGATCGCCTTCGCCGTCGCCCTGGTGACCAATATCGCGGCGATCTGGCTGGTCGCCGTCGCGCCCGGACTGGCCGGGGAAGGCGCCCGGGCCTCGGTCGGCGAGAGCGTGCTGCTCATCCTGATCGCCAACCTGCTCCTGATCTTCGGTCTGGCGGGCGTGGTCGGGAAGCGGGCCTTCGGTCTCGTCCGGCGCAGGCGGGGCGATGCGGGCGCGCGGCTTCACCTGCGCTTCGTGATCCTCTTCTCCTCGGTCGCCCTGGTCCCGGCGGTCCTGATCGCCCTGGTGTTCGGGGTGCTGGTCAACCGCGGGGTGGATCAGTGGTTCAGCGACAATGTGCAGGCCGCCGTCGACAACGGCGCCGCCATCGGCCTGGCCTATACCAGCGATGTCTCCAACGAGATCGACGCCGACATCTCGGTCATCGCCGAACAGCTGGAGGGGATCCGTCCGCTGTTCGGCAACCGCATCCAGTTCTCCGACGCCCTCAGCCAGGTGGGCCAGCTGTTCGGCTATCCGGCGGTCTATATCCTCGACGCGGACGGCGATGTGCTGGCCAGCGGCGAGGGGCCCGGCGCCCCGCCCTATGTCGCGCCGTCCCGCGAGGCGCTGGAGGAGGCGCAGACGCAGGAGCAACCGTCGGTCCAGCAACTGACCGAGGGGCCGGACGCCATCCGCGGCCTGCACGCCTTCCCGGCCTATGGCGACGCCTATCTCTATCTCGTGCGCCCCCTGCAGCCGGGGCTCATCGGGCAGGTGGCTTCCGCCCGGGAGTCCATCGTCGCCTACAAGGAGGCCGAGGACAGCCGGGCCCGCATCCAGGCCGTGTTCGCGCTCAGCTATGTCGAGACCGCCCTGCTGGTGCTGGTCGGCGCCGTCTGGCTGGGCATGTCGGCGGCCAACTCCATCTCGGCGCCGATCGGCCGGCTGGTCGTCGCGGCGGACGCCGTGGCCGGCGGAGACCTGTCGGCCCGCGTGGACGCCGACGACGGTCCGGGCGAGATCAAGACCCTGTCGGCCGCCTTCAACCGCATGACCGGCGATCTCGAGGCGCAGCAGTCCGCCCTGCGCGCGGCCAGCGAGGAAGCCACGGGGCGCTCCCGCTTTATCGAGCAGGTGCTGTCCGGCGTCTCGGCCGGCGTCATCGGGGTGGACCGCCAGCGCCGCGTCTCGGCCATCAACGACAGCGCCGTCGACCTGCTGGGCATCTCCGGCGAGGGCGTCATCGGCCGGCTGCTGGGCGAGGTCTCGCCGGAGCTCAGCGACCTGGCGCGCCGGGCCGAGGCCCACATCGAGGAAGAGATCGACGTCGCCAGCGAGGGCGAGACCCGCCGTCTTCGCGTCCGCATCGAGGGCGGGGTCGGGGGCGAGATGGTCCTGACCTTCGACGACATCACCCGTCTGGTCACCGCCCAGCGCAACGCCGCCTGGCGCGACGTGGCCCGCCGGATCGCCCACGAGATCAAGAACCCCCTGACCCCGATCCAGCTGTCCGCCGAGCGCCTGCGCCGTCGCTATCGCAAGATGGTCGAGGAGGACGTCGAGGTCTTCGACCGCTGCACCGAGACCATCATCCGCCAGGTCGGGGACATCGGCCGGATGGTCGATGAATTCTCGTCCTTCGCCCGTATGCCGGCCCCTCGCTTCACCGCCGTCAGCCCGGCGGAGCTGCTGCGCGAGGCGGTGTTCGCCCAGCGGGTGGCCGCGCCGGACATCGACATCGACCTGATCGAGCCCCTGCCCAAGCTGACCTTCCACGCGGACCGCCAGATGGTCGGCCAGGCCCTGACCAACATTCTCAAGAACGCCGGCGAGGCGGTGGCGGCGCGGCGCGAGGCCCAGCCCCGGCCCGGCGACGGCGACGGCCCCGGCATCTCGGCCCGGTTGGTGATCGAGGACGGCGCGGACCAGCAGAAATGGGCGACCTTCGTCATCGAGGACGACGGCGCGGGCCTTCCCGCCCGCGACCGCGACCGGCTGACCGAACCCTATGTGACCACGCGCGAGAAGGGCACGGGCCTCGGCCTGGCCATCGTCAAGCGCATCTGCGAGGAGCACGGCGGCGAGCTCAAGCTGGCCGACGCCGACACCCTGTCCGGCGCCCGCGTGTGCCTGATCTTCCCCCTGAAATCCCCAGTGAAGGCCGCGGGGCTGAAGGATGCGAAAGCGTCCGACGGCGTCATCCCGGCGGCGGAATAAGTGAGGCGATATGCGTTCCACCGGAGCTGACATTCTGGTCGTCGACGACGAGGCCGACATCCGCGAGCTGGTCTCCGGCCTGCTGGAGGACGAGGGCCATTCGGTCCGCGTCGCCTCCAACTCCGACGAGGCCATGGCCGCGATCCGCGCCCGCCGCCCGTCCCTGGCCCTGCTCGACATCTGGATGCAGGGCGGCGGTCTCGACGGCCTGGAGCTGCTGGACGTCATCAAGGAGCTCGATCCGGATCTCCCGGTCGTCATGATCTCGGGCCACGGCAATATCGAAACCGCCGTCAGCGCGCTCCAGCGCGGCGCCTATGACTTCATCGAGAAGCCGTTCAAGTCGGACCGTCTGGTGGTGGTGGTCCAGCGGGCGCTCGAGGCCTCGGCCCTGATGCGCGAGAACCGCCGGCTGCGCGCCCAGGTCGCCGTGCCCACCGGCCTGATCGGCAAGTCCGCCGCCGCCCAGACCCTGCGCAGCACCATCGCCAAGGTGGCCCCGGCCAACAGCCGCGTCCTGATCTCCGGCCCGCCCGGCTCGGGCAAGGAGCTGGTCGCCCGTCAGATTCACGACGCCAGCGCCCGCGCGCGGGGCGAGTTCGTGGCCATCGCCGCCGCCGGCATGACGCCCGAGCGGCTGGACGTCGAACTGTTCGGCGAGGAGGGCGGCGACGGACGTCCCCGCAAGATCGGGGTGTTCGAGCGCGCCCATGGCGGCACCCTCTATCTGGACGATGTCGGCGACATGCCCCGCGAGAGCCAGAGCCGCGTCCTGCGGGTGCTGGTCGAGCAGCGCTTCCGTCGCGTCGGCGGGGAACAGGACGTCCAGGTGGACGTGCGCGTCATCACCTCGACCTCGCGCGACCTCAAGCAGGAGATCGCCGAGGGCCGTTTCCGTGAGGATCTCTTCCACCGCCTGAACGTCGTGCCGATCCGCGTGCCGGCTCTGTCCGAGCGCCGCGAGGACATCCAGGAGCTGGTCGACTATTTCATCGAGAGCCTGTCGAGCTCGCAGGGGCTGCCGAAGCGCCGGCTGGGCGACGACGCCATCGCCGTGCTGCAGGTCCATCCCTGGCCGGGCAACGTCCGCCAGCTGCGCAACAACGTCGAGCGGCTGCTGATCCTCGCCACCGGCGACGTCAACGACCCCATCGGCGCCGACGCCCTGCCGCAGGAGGCGACCAGTTCCGGCCCCAACACGGCGCTCGGCGCGGAACGCATCATCGCCCTGCCGCTGCGCGAGGCCCGCGAGGTGTTCGAGCGCGAGTATCTGGCCGCCCAGATCATGCGGTTCGGCGGCAACATTTCCCGCACCGCCGCCTTCATCGGCATGGAGCGCTCGGCCCTGCACCGCAAGCTGAAGTCCCTGGGAGTCTCGCCGTCGCGTGGCGGCGAGGAAGAGGAAGAAGGACCCGTCGAGGCATGAGCCGCGTCGCCTACGTCAACGGCCAGTACGTCCCGCACGGGCAGGCCAGCGTCCATATCGAGGACCGCGGCTTCCAGTTCGCCGACGGCGTCTATGAGGTCTGGTCGATCTTCGATGGCCGGATGGCCGACTTCGACGGCCACATGACCCGCCTGCACCGCAGTCTGAACGAGCTGCGCATCGACATCCCCATGTCGCGCGAGGCCCTGACCGCCGTGCTGAAGGAGA
Source organism: Brevundimonas sediminis (assembly GCF_048799765.1). Taxonomy (NCBI): domain Bacteria; kingdom Pseudomonadati; phylum Pseudomonadota; class Alphaproteobacteria; order Caulobacterales; family Caulobacteraceae; genus Brevundimonas; species Brevundimonas sediminis. The sequence continues at coordinate 134,798 of NZ_JBLYQK010000006.1, read as the reverse complement.
CCATCCGGCGCAACCGGGTGCGGAACGGCATCGTCTATCTGCAGGTCACGCGCGGCACGTCGCGCCGGGATCACCCGTTCCCGCCCGAGGGCACCCCGCCCAGCGTGGTCATCACCTCGAAGTCGATCAGCCCGATGAAGACCGACGCCACCGCGGCCAACGGCGTGGCGGTGGTCACGACGCCGGACATCCGCTGGGGCCGGTGCGACATCAAGACCGTCGGCCTGCTGCCCAACGTCCTGGCCAAGCAGCACGCCAGGGACCGCGGCGCCTATGAGGCCTGGATGGTCGACGACATGGGGCTGGTGACCGAGGGCTCCTCGACCAACGCCTGGATCATCGACGAGAACGGCAAGCTGCGCACGCGCGACACCCAGGCCAATATCCTGCGCGGCTGCACCCGCACGACCCTGCTCGACATCCTCAAGGAAGAGGGCATCGAGCTGGAAGAGCGCGCCTTCACGGTGGAAGAGGCCAAGCGGGCGAAGGAAGCCTTCTTCACCGCCGCCGGCGCCTTCGTCATGCCCGCCGTCTCCATCGACGGGGTGAAGATCGGCGACGGCAAGCCGGGCCCGGTCGCGACGCGCCTGCGCCAGCTTTATATCGAGCGAGGGACGCGAGACGCGATCTGACCGGGATTCCCGGTTGCGACCGTCGCCCGGGCCGTTAAGGTGGCCGGGCCGGCGTCGACCGGTCCCGCGCCGCTCCTCCGGCCGGAGAACAATCAAGAACGGGAACTACCCGCCATGTCGCAAGACAAGCGTCAAAACCTTCAGGACACCTTCCTCAACTCGGTCCGCAAGACCAAGACGCCGCTGACCATCTTCCTGGTCAACGGGGTCAAGCTGCAGGGCATTGTGACCTGGTTCGACAACTTCTGTGTGCTGCTGCGCCGCGATGGCCAGTCGCAACTGGTCTACAAGCACGCCATCTCGACCATCATGCCCTCGGCCCCGGTCCAGCTGTACGAGCCGGACGCCGACGAGGACTGATCTCGGACGCCGCGCGTTGGCGGCTTGAAGAGTGAAAAGTGCTGGTGAGCAAGGGGTGAGCGGGTGCGCGCGCTCCGTTGTTTCCTATATTGCTTGTAGCTGGCGCGGCAGGCCGCATTCGCGCGCCGTACGCTCACGGCTTGCTCACTAGCACTTTTCACCCTTCACCATCCGATACTCGAGACACCCTTCTGACCACCAAGCTCATCGACCATTCCGTGCCGCTCATCCGGGCGGTCGTCATCCATCCTGACGGACGTTCCGACAGCCCCCGGCTGGCGGAGGAGCGTCTGCAGGAAGCCGTGGGTCTGGCCGCCGCGCTGGACCTCGACGTGCGCGCCGAGGAGATCGTGCGCGTGCGCAAGACCACGCCCGCCACTCTGTTCGGCTCGGGCAAGGTCGAGGAACTGGCCGCCCTCGTGCGCGCGGCCGAGGCGGAGGCCGTCGTCGTCGACGACCAGCTGACCCCGGTCCAGCAGCGCAATCTGGAGAAGGCGTGGGAGTGCAAGGTTATCGACCGCACCGGCCTGATCCTTGAAATCTTCGGCCGTCGGGCCCGCACCAAGGAAGGGCGTCTGCAGGTCGAACTGGCGCGGCTCGACTATGAGCGGTCGCGTCTGGTCCGCACCTGGACCCACCTGGAGCGCCAGCGCGGCGGCACCGGCTCGACCGGCGGTCCGGGGGAAACCCAGATCGAAATCGACCGCCGCCTGATCGCTGACCGCATCGTCCGCCTGAAGGCCGAGCTGGAGGAGGTGCGCCGCACTCGCGGCCTGCACCGCAAGGCCCGCCAGAAGGTGCCTTTCCCGACGGTGGCCCTGGTCGGCTACACCAACGCCGGCAAGTCGACCCTGTTCAACCGGCTGACGGGGTCCGAGGTCTTCGCCAAGGACCTGCTGTTCGCGACGCTGGACACGACCCAGCGCACCATCCGCCTGCCACAGGGCCGTCCGGCCATTGTCGCTGACACCGTCGGCTTCATCTCCGACCTGCCGCACGAACTGGTCGAAAGCTTCCGCGCCACGCTGGAAGAGGTGGGGGAGGCCGATCTGATCCTGCACGTCCGCGATATCGCCAGCCCGGACTCCGACGCCCAGGCGAAGGACGTCGAGGCGGTGCTGGAGCAGATCCCCGCCGTGGAGGGCAAGACCCGTCGCGTGCTGGAGGTCTGGAACAAGATCGACCTGCTGGACGCGGACGCCCGCGAGAGCATCCTCGGCCATGCCGAGCGCCTGCGGACGCAGGGCAAGGCCGTGGCGGTGTCGGCCTGGACCGGGGAGGGGATCGATCCCCTGCGCGAGACCATCGCCGGCCTGATCGACGACGATCCGGAAAGCGACTTCACCCTCGAACCGCATCAGGGCGAGGCTTTGGCCTGGCTCTATGCCAACGGCCGGGTCACGGGCCGCGAGACAGACGACGAGGGCCGCACCCACGTCACCGTCCGCCTGCACCCGGCGGCGCTGGGGCGCTACGAGCGTCAGTTCAGCTGACCGCGCGTCCAGTTTTGACGCAGGGCCGTGCCATACTGCGGCGTCGGTGATTCCGTCGCGGGGAAGACCGGAAGGTGCAGGTGTCGGTCTGTGGGATTTCAGGGACTTGCCTGCCTTTACCGGACTCACCGGACTCATTTTTTTTCGACGGCGCGGAAGGCGGTTGAATGCATCTGATCGAGACCACCCTTCTGCTGCTGCTGGCGGTCGTGGTGTCGGGTTCGATCGCCCGCATCACCCGCATCGCCCTGCCGTTGGTCCAGATCGCGCTGGGGGCCGGGATTGTGCTGGTCACCGGCCAGACGGTGGATCTCGAGCCGGACATCTTCTTCCTGCTCTTCCTGCCGCCGCTGCTGTTCCTCGACGGCTGGCGCATCCCCAAGGAGTCTCTGGTCCGCGACCGGGCCATCATCCTTGAGCTGGCCCTGGGGCTGGTGATCTTCACCGTCATCGGCCTCGGCTTCCTGCTGTGGTGGATGATCCCCGAGATGCCGCTGGCGGTGGCCTTCGCCCTGGCCGCCATCCTGTCGCCGACCGATCCGATCGCGGTGCAGGCCATCGCCGCCCGCGCCCCGATCCCCAAGCGGCTGATGCACATCCTCGAGGGCGAGTCCCTGCTGAACGACGCCACCGGCCTGACCGCCATGCGGCTGGCCATCGTCGCGGCCTCGACCGGAACCTTCGTCCTGACGCAGGCGATCGGCAGCTTCCTTTGGCTGGCGGTGGCGGGCGTCGCGGCGGGCGTGGTCGTCACCCTGGCGATCAGCACGGTGAAGGGCTGGATCAGCCGTCGTTGGGGCGAGGATGTCGGCGCCCAGATCCTGATCAGCCTGTTGATCCCCTTCGCCGCCTATCTGGTGGCGGAAGAGCTTCGCGCCTCGGGCATTCTCGCCGCCGTCGCGGCGGGCATCACCATGAGCTTCACCGAGCGAGGCGGAAGCCGGGGCCAGTCGCTGGCCATGACCCGGATTCGCCGCGCCGTCGTCTGGGACACGGTCCAGTTCGTCGCCAACGGCATGATCTTCGTCATTCTCGGCGAGCAGATGCCGTCGATCCTCTCCCGCTCGGCGGAGATCGTCGCGGGGACCAGCCGTCCCGAAGTCTGGTGGCTGGCGGTCTATGTCGCGGCCACCTTCGCCGCCCTGGCCGCCCTTCGCTTCATCTGGGTGTGGACCTCCCTGCGCCTGACCCTGTTCCGCCGTCGCCGTCGGGGACCGCCGCCCAAGGTCGGTCTGCGCCTGACCACCGTGATGTCTCTGGCGGGGGTGCGCGGCGCCATTACGCTGGCCGGTATCCTGACCGTGCCCTTCGCCCTGGACGACGGCACGCCCATGCCGTCCCGGACGCTGGCGATCTTCCTCGCCGCCTCGGTGATCATCGTCTCCCTGGTCGTGGCGACCGTGGCCCTGCCCAAACTTCTCAAGGGCGTCGAGCTGCCGCCCGAACCCTCACACCAGCGCGAGGAGGACCACGGGCGCGTCACCGCCGCCCAGGCCGCCCTGATGGCTATCGAGGACGCGTCCCACGACCTCGCCGAGGGCAAGTCCAATCCCGACCTTTACAGCGACGTCGCCAGTCGTCTGATGGAGATCTATCGCCACCGTATCGAGAGCCGGACCCGCACCGATGAGGACGACGTCGAGGCCGCCCGCCTCGGCGACGCGGTCGAGCGCCAGCTCCGCCTCGTCGGCCTGAACGCCGAGCGCGACGAGCTGCGCCGCCTCGCCCGCAGCCGCGAGATCGACGAGGTCACGGCCAAGAAGCTGATCCGCGAGATCGACTTGCAGGAGCTCAGGTACAGCTAGGGGTCAGCTGTTGGGAGGGCGGTAGTTGCGCGGCCCCTTCGGCATGCGGGAGGTGTAGAATGGCTTGGGCGGCGGTCCCCAGGCGTTGCTGGCCCGGGAGCCCTCCTTCAGGCCCAGTACGGAGGCAAGCCAGGCGAAGGCCGCCAGATACAAACCCCAGAACCAGAGGGGATCGACGTAGGGAACTTGGCCATAGACAAGGGAGGCCTTCAGCACGACGACTGCCCCGACATACGGCCACCATGGCAGCAGGCCGACACCCAGATCCCGGGCGCGGCGCAGGGACACACGGTACTGCACCCAGAGGACGAGGGTCAGGATCGTGGCGACGATAGCGACGACCAGAGCGACCCAAAGCCAGGGCGCCATCGGTGCGACTGCCCGCCTGACAGCGCCCAGCAAGGTGCGCTCGACGTAGAAGCCGATTGCGACCGAGCTGAAGACGGTCCCCCACCATTCGATCCGGCTTGCGCGCAGGGATCGGGCCTGTGGCATCGACATCGGCTGCTCTTCCTGTTCGTGATCGGCGGAGACTAGACCGGGTACGGTATCAGGGGGGTGTCCGCACGCAAGTAAAGCGGGTGTTTGGGGCTGCCGTCGCCGTTGGTCCCGAGGCACCAGAGGGGGACGCCGTCCTCGCGCAGGGCCTCGATCAGGGCCTGACCAGCAGGGGCCAGCGCCTTGTTCAGCTTGCCGTGGCACAGGACCACCAGCCCAGCCCCCGCCGCCGCCTTGCGGATGGCGGGCAGATTTTCGGGCGAGGAGGCCTCGACCCCCGGCGCCAGCAGCATCTTCGGGTCGGTGGCCCGGTAGTCGCCGACGTTGGCCTTGACCATGGCGTCGAAGCCTTCGCGTTGCGCAAATGTCCACTCCCGGGCGCAGGTCGGGTCGTTGACCGTCCCGTCCGCCGTCGAGGGGTTCATGCCGATGAACAGGACGTAGCGCTCGGGGAAGGTCTCTCCCAGCCAGCGCCGCATCAGTCGCCGATAACGCCCGTCGGCGCTGAAGCTGGCGTCGCCGTTGACCCCCGGCATCAGGGCCAGCCGGACCTTGCCGCCCGGATCGTGCTGGTCCGCCGTCATGCCCGCTCCGCCGCCTTGGCCGCGTCCCACAGACCGTCCATCTCGGCCAGGTCCGACTGCTCCGGCGTCTTGCCGGCCTTGGCCAGCTCGGCCTCGATGAAGGCGAAGCGGCGCACGAATTTGGCGTTGCAGCCCCGCAGGGCGTCCTCCGGCTCGACCCCCAGCTTGCGCGCCAGGTTGGCGACGACGAACAGCAGGTCGCCGACCTCGCCCCTGGCCTTGTCCAGATCGCCCGCGGCGATCTCGGCCCGCAGCTCGGCCACCTCTTCGTGCAGCTTGTCGAAGACCTCATCGGTCGAGGGCCAGTCGAAGCCGACGCGGGCCGCCCGCTTGGTCAGCTTGGCGGCGCGGGCGAGGGCGGGCAGGCCGACCGGCACGTCGTCCAGCACGCCGTGCTGGGCCTTGGCGGCGCGCTCGGCGGCCTTGATGTCCTCCCAGCGGGCCTTCTGCGCCACGCCGTCCGCCTTGGCGGCCTCGTCCCCGAAGACGTGCGGATGGCGGCGCTCCAGCTTGTCAGCGATGGCGTTGGCCACGTCGTCGAAGACGAACAGGCCCTGCTCCTCGGCCATACGGGCGTGGAAGACCACCTGGAACAGCAGGTCGCCCAGCTCGGACTTCAGCTCGGTCCAGTCCTTCCGCTCGATGGCGTCGGCGACCTCATACGCCTCCTCCAGCGTGTACGGCGCGATGGTCTCGAAGGTCTGCTCCACGTCCCACGGGCAGCCGCCCTCGGGGGCGCGCAGGCGGGCCATGATGGCGTTCAGGCGGTCGATGGGGGTGGTCATGGGCAGGCTTCACTCAGGTCGTCGGGGTGGCGTCGCGGGCGTCCAGCGCCTTGCGGATCTCGCCGTGTCGCTGCGCCGTCAGGGGATAGCCCTTCAGCACCCAGGCCGAGGCGGCCATCAGCAGGGCGGGGACGAGGATGAAGAGCACCTGCAGGGCGATCAGCGACATCTCGCTGTTGCCCTCCGGCCCGGGGTCGGCGCGGAATCCGACGAGCTGCAGGATCAGATAGGGGACCAGGGCGATGACGTGGCCGATCTTGGTCGTCGCCGACAGGATGGACAGCATCAGGCCGGTGCGATCGACGCCCGTCTCGAAGCGTTCCTCGTCCCCGGCGTCGGCCATCATCGCGCGGGTCAGGAACAGGCCGGCGGCATAGGGCAGGCCGGCGATGAACATGACCACGGCGGTCAGGACGAAGTTGTGCCCGGGCGCCAGTGTCGCCCCGAAATACAGAACGGCCGACACGATCCCGGCGATGGCCAGGCCCCGGTCCTTGCCAACCCGCGTGGCCAGCCACGCCCAGAACGGGGCCCCGCACAGGCCGCCGATGAAGTAGAGGACCATCAGCGGCCCGGCCTGGGCATGGTCGTAGCCCTTGATCTGGCCGAAGAAGAAGAACAGCAGCGAGCCGGTGATCCCCGGCGCGATGCCCAGAAGCAGGTCGGCGAACAGCAGCTTGCGCACCACCGGCTTGCGGAAGAGCGACACATAGGCGGCGAGGCTGCCATGGGGCTGGCCTCCGCCGGTGGTCGGTTCGGGAACGGCCAGCAGCGCCAGACCCACCGTCACCGGCAGGGCGATGACGATCGCCCAGCCCATGATCCGGACGCCGTCGGCATAGGTCCCGATGCCGGTCTTCTCGACGACCGTGGGCAGGATCAGGATCAGCACCACGCCGATGATGTTGAAGACCTGCCACCAGCCGTAGACCCGGCTGCGTTGGTCGTACTCGGGCGCGAGGACGGCGGCCCAGCCCAGCTGGCCGAGGGTGCCGATCGAGAAGCCGAGATACAGGACCAGCAGCCAGGCGAAGAGGAAGACGGGACCCGCGCCCGGCTGGACGACGACGAACATCATATAGGCCGCCAGCATCAGGATCGGCGTCGAGACCACCATCCACGGGCGGTAGCGGCCCCAGCGGGTCTTCGTCCGGTCCATGGCCCAGCCGATGAAGGGGTCGAAGGTGATGTCGATCAGGCGCACGGCCATGAAGACGGCGGCCACCACGCCCAACTCCAGCTTGACGAAGGTGGCGTAGAACTCCGGCAGGGTCACCGGCAGGGCGACGCCGAAAGCGGCCAGCGGCAGGCAGACGGTGGAGAAGGCCGCCAGAACGGCGTTGGAGCGGCGCACGGGTGCGGACGGGGGCAAATCGGTCATGGCGCGATCGGGACACGGTCCCGAGTCGACCGCCGCCCTACCATGCCGTCTTTGACGTCCGTGGGCGAGGCCTGCGAAGGGTCTTGCCCGGACCACCTTCGGGAGGCCAACATTCGCCGATGAACCGGGGTGTCCTCCTGTCGAAACGTCTGGCCTGCGCGGGTCTGCTGATGGTCGCCGTCATTGCGTCCGAGGCCACGGCGCAGACGCGCCCCCACGACCCGTCGCGCGACCCGCCGGGCGGGGAGACCTGCGGCGCGGACACGCTGGAATGGGCGGCGCCCGTGCTCGCCAACGCCCTGTCCTTCCAGCGGATGGAGTGGACGCCGTTCGGTCCGGCCGAGGTCGGCTGGGAAACCTATCTCCCGCTCATACAACAGGAATTGCGCACCGACTGCGATCCGGCCACGGCCCGGTTCGCGCGGCGTCTGGCCGAGTTCCAGTACAGCCACGGGCTTCCGGCGACCGGCTGGTTCGACGCGGCCACCTTCGCCGTCTTCCGCGGGGTCTGGCAGGAGCGGCGGCCGTTCATCATGGCCCGGGTCAACCAGCAGCCATGCCCCGATCCGCCGCCGCTGTACCAGCTCGGCTATCTGGTCGCGTCCGAGGAACACGCCGACCGGCTGACCCGCCTGCTGCGTCGGGACGTGCTGGACGCCTACCGCGCCCTGGTCGAGGCCGCCCGGGCCGAGGTGCCGGAGGTCGCCGCCAATCCGGAGTTGCTGCAGATTTTCTCGGGCTTCCGTGACCCGGAGGCCGACGCCGCCCGCTGCGCCCAACAGGGCAATTGCGACGGCCTGCGGCGCGCCGCCTGTTCGCCGCACCGCACCGGGACAGCCGTCGATCTCTATGTGGGGCAGGCGCCGGGGCTGGGCGTGGACAACACCTCGGCGGCCAGCCGGCTGTATATGAGTCGGACCGTGACCTATCGCTGGATGGTCCGGAACGCGGGGCGGTTCGGCTTCGTGCCCTACGTCTACGAGCCCTGGCACTGGGAGTGGGTCAGCCCGACCGGCGGTTATGTCGGGCCGCCTCCGCCGGGGTGATGCGCGCGCTGACGCCCGGCGAGATCGACCTCGCCCGCGAGACCTTCGGCAAGGCGCTGGACTATCGGGGGATCCGCTTCCTACGGTCGCCCTGGCCGTTCGACCGCGCCTTCGTGCCCGGGCGATGGTTCGGGCGGGACTGGATCGTCTGGCCGGCAGCGACCCTGCCTCGCGATCTGTCGACCGCGCCGCTCCGGCTGCAGTCCACCTTCATTCACGAGCTCACCCATGTCTGGCAGGCGCAGCGGGGAGTGAATCTGCTGACCGGCAAGCTGAGGGCAGGGGACGGTCCCGCCGCCTACGCCTATCCGGTCGCCCCTGACTGCCAGTGGGAGCGATTGAATATCGAGCAGCAGGCCATGGTGGTCGAGCACCGCTTCCGGCTCTCGCGCGGCCTCGACGTCCCGGGCGACAAGGCCTTCTACGACCGCGTCTGCCCCATCACTCCCCGCTGAATTTGCTTCGCCCCCTTGCGTGAGGTCGCGGTTCACCCGAAATAGGCACTGAGACAGTTGCTTTTAACGACAGGAGAGGCCTGATGGCTCGCGTTCTCGTTCTTTATCACTCGACCTACGGCCATATCGAAACCATGGCCGAAGCCGTCGCCGAGGGCGCGGGTTCGGTCGAGGGCGTCACCGTTGACATCAAGCGTGTGCCGGAAACGGTGCCGGAAGAGCTGGCCAAGGCCTCGCACTACAAGCTGGATCAGAAGGCCCCGATCGCCGTGATCGACGACCTGAAGAACTATGACGCCATCATCATTGGCGCCGGCACCCGCTTCGGCTCGGCTGCGTCGCAGATGCGCGCCTTCCTCGACCAGGCCGGCGGCCTGTGGTTCACCGGCGCCCTGATCGGCAAGGTGGGCGGCGCCTTCACCGCCAGCGCGACCCAGCACGGCGGTCAGGAAAGCACCTTCCAGGGCCTGCATAACTTCTTCATGCACCACGGCATGCCGGTGGTCGGCCTTCCGTATTCCTATCAGGCCCAGATGACGCTGGATTCGGTCGAGGGCGGCTCGCCCTACGGCGCCACCACCATCACCGCCGGCGACGGCTCGCGTCAGCCGAGCGAGATTGAACTGGGCGGCGCCCGGTTCCAGGGTCAACACATCGCCGAACTGGCGAAGAAGCTTCACGGGTAGGACGATGCGCCAGCCGGCGATCTTTTTCGGTCACGGGTCTCCGATGAACGCGCTGGGCGGTCCCTATGCGGACGCCTGGCGCGCACTCGGCGAGGCCGTGGGCAAGCCGAAGGGCGTGGTGATGATCTCGGCCCACTGGGAAACCGGCGGGCTGGGTGTGACGGCGCAGGCAAATCCGGAAACCATCCATGATTTCGGTGGGTTCACCCCCGAACTGCATGCGATGCAGTATCCGGCGCCGGGGTCGCCGGAGCTGGCGGCCCGGGTTTCGGCCCTGACCGGCGCGATCCGGACCGACCAGTGGGGTCTGGACCACGGCGCCTGGTCGGTGCTGGTTCACGTCTGGCCGCAAGCCGATGTGCCGGTGGTGCAGTTGTCGCTGAACCGACGGCTGTCGACCCGCGAGCATTTCGAGCTGGCGAAGCGCCTGACTCCGCTGCGGGACGAGGGAGTCATCATCGCGGGCTCGGGGGACTTTGTTCACAACCTGAGAACCTGGAAGCGTTCAGGCGGCGAACCCTATGACTGGGCGATCAATTTCAATGAGGCCGTCAAGTCCGCCTTTGTTCGCGGAGACGATGAAGCCCTGATCGACTGGGTTCATCTGGCGGAAGACGCTCAGCTGAGCGTGCCGACCGATGAGCATTATCTGCCGCTGCTCTACATCGCCGCCCAGCGCGCGCCGGGCGACGATGTGAGCTTCTTCAACGACGTCATCGAGGGCGGCTCGATCTCGATGACGGGCGTCCGGATCGGCTGATCAGGCCTTCTTCGCCATGACGGCGTCGACCGACCAGGGGCCGGCGCCCGCGGCCGCGAAGTACAGCCAGACGAAGCAATACAGGGCGATCGTTTCGCCGCCGCTGGTGATCGGGAACGGCCCCATGCCGGCGTGGATCGCCCAGTAGCCGACGGCGCAGAAGCCCGAGGCCAGGAAGGCCACCGGGCGGGTGAACAGGCCGATCACCAGAAGCAGGCCGAAGACCAGTTCAAGCGGGCCGGACAGGCCAGCGAGGCTGAGGCCCGGCGGCGGCACACCCTCAACAGCCGGGAAACCGAGCACCTTGGCCGTGCCGTGGCAGAGGAACAGCAGCCCCGCGACGATGCGCAGGACGCTGAGAAGCTGCGGCTGGTAAGGCGATAATTTGTTGAACATTGAACCCTCCCTCTCTTGTCAGAGGCGGGCACTGTGGGCCGGAGTCGGCTCGTCGCACAATGTTCGGTCTTCGGGCCTCAGGCGGCCCGGTCGAGCTCGGCCATCTGCTGGATCGCGACATAGTCGGTCTTGCCGGTGCCCAGCACCGGGACGTCGTCCACGCGCATGATCTTCTTCGGAACAGCCAGTTCGGGCGCACCGTGCTCGCGGGCCCACTCGGCCAGGCGGGCGACGTCGGCGTCCTTGCGGTCGGTGACCAGCACCAGTTTCTCGCCCTTGCGGCTGTCCGGGATGGAGACGACGGCGTGGCGGGCCTCCGGCCAGACAGCGCTGGCCAGACCCTCGACGGCGGTCAGGGACACCATTTCGCCGCCGATCTTCGCAAAGCGCTTCACCCGGCCGAGGATGGCGATATAGCCCTCCTCGTCGATATCGACGATGTCGCCTGTGTCGTGCCAGCCGTCCTTGAGGGGCTCGATGGCGCGAGGATCGTCGGGCGACAGATAGCCTTCCATCACATTGGGACCGCGCAGGTACAGACGGCCGCCTTCAGCGATGCCGGGCACCTCCTCGAGCTTCCATTCCATGCCGGGCAGGATCTGGCCGACCGAGCCCGGGCGGTTGCGGTCCGGGTGGTTGACGGCCACGACCGGCGCGGCCTCGGTCGCGCCGTAGCCCTCCAGCAGCTTGAGGCCGTGGAAGCGGGTGTTGAACAGGTGGTGGGTCTCATCGCGCACACGCTCGGCGCCGGCGACCACGAACTGAAGGCTGTCGAAATCGTCCGGACCGGCCACGCGGGCGTACTGGTTCAGGAAGGTGTCGGTCGCGAACAGGATCGAGGCCTTCACCTGCGGGATCAGTTCGACAATCTGCTTGGCGTGCAGGGGGGAGGGGTACTGGAAGGCCTTCATGCCCTGCAGCAGCGGCAGCAGGACACCGCCGGTCAGGCCGAAGCAGTGGAAGGTCGGCAGCGGGTTGAACATCACCCACTCCGGCTTCAGGTCGATATGCTGGGCGACCTGGCGACAGTTGGCGACGAGGTTGGACTGGCTGAGCACCACGCCCTTGGGCGCGCCGAAGCTTCCGGAGGTGAACAGGACCACGCCCGGCCCGGACGGATCGGTCTTCACGCGGAAGCGCCGGGGCATCAGGCCGGCGGCGAGGCCGTACAGCTTGTCCGGAAGGCCGATGGTCTCGCGCACGTCGTCGAGCCAGACGACCTCAGCCACGGTCTCGATGTCGGCGATCAGCTCTTCCAGCTTGGCCTGCTGGATGAAGCGCTTGGCGGTCAGGACCTTCTTGACGCCCGCGGCGGCCAGCGCCGCCTTGATGTTCCGCTCACCGGCCGTGAAGTTGATCATTACCGGCACCCGCCCGTGGGCATGCAGGCCGTAGAAGGTGACGACCACGCCCATGCTGGACGGCAGCAGGATGCCGACGCGCTCTTCCGGTTCGGTCATGGCGGCGATCTTGCGCCCCAGGACGAAGGCGGCGCGGATCAGGCCCGTATAGGTCAGCGGCTTGCGATCCTGGTCTTCCAGGATTTCCTTGTCGCCGAAGGTCTCGCGCGCGGCGATCAGGGCGTCAAAAATACCTTCGTCGCCGATCGTGGCTTCCAGCGGTACGCGCAAAACTCAGTCCTCCGTCGACGCGTTGTGCCCGCGCCCTTGTCTTGAGCGGGGGAAACTAGTGCGGGGCGATCCCGATGAAAAGATGCGTTACCTTGCGTGAGGTTCCCTCGCGCCTTGCCTTCGCCGCACGGAAAGACGACATACCGCCTTCAAGCCTCCGGAGCCCGAGCCCGCCTTGGTCACCCTGATCGACACGTTGAAGAAGACGCCGTCCGAACTGCGTCACCCGGAAAAGCAGAACCGTCCGGAGACGGCGGTGCTGAAGAAGCCGGACTGGCTGCGCGTGAAAGCGCCCGGATCCGGCCAGTACAACGCGACCAAGGATATCGTCCGCTCCAAGGGCCTGCACACGGTCTGTGAAGAGGCGGCCTGCCCGAACATCGGCGAGTGCTGGAGCCAGAAGCACGCCACGCTCATGATCATGGGCGATACCTGCACCCGCGCCTGCGCCTTCTGCAATGTGAAGACCGGCCTGCCGCAACCGCTGGACCCGGAAGAGCCGGTCAAGGTCGGCCTGGCCGTCCAGCAGATGGGGTTGAACCACGTCGTGATCACCTCGGTGGACCGCGACGACGTGTCCGACGGCGGCGCCGCCCACTTCGCCGAGGTGGTGCGCCAGATCCGCCTGCAGGCGCCGAACACCACCATCGAGATCCTGACGCCCGACTTCCTGCGCAAGGACGGGGCGGCCGAGGTGATGATCGACGCCCGTCCGGACGTCTTCAATCACAACCTCGAAACGGTGCCGCGCCTGTATCTGAAGATCCGGCCGGGCGCCCGCTATTTCCACTCGCTGCGCCTGCTGCAGATGGTCAAGGAGCGCGACCCCAACCAGTTCACCAAGTCCGGCATCATGGTCGGCCTGGGTGAGACCAAGGAAGAGGTCATGCAGGTGATGGACGACATGCGATCCGCCGGCGTCGACTTCATCACCATCGGCCAGTACCTGCAGCCGACCCGCAAGCATGCGGCCATCGAGCGCTTCGTCACGCCGGAAGAGTTCAAGGCCTATGAGGCGATCGCCCGGGCCAAGGGCTTCCTGATGGTGTCGTCCAGCCCGCTGACCCGCAGCTCGCACCACGCCGGCGACGACTTCGCGCGGCTGAAGGCGGCGCGTCTGGCGCAAACGGGGCGCTGAGCCCCGCTTGGCCGTTCACCGCGTCACGAAAGTCCTGCCCTATCAACCGGATCAGCTGGCCGAGCTGGTCGCGGATGTGAAGGCCTATCCGGCCTTCGTGAAGTGGGTCACCGGTATGCGGACGTGGAATCCGCGCGAGGAGCGGCCGGGCGTGACTGTCGTGGACGCCGAAGCGTCCGTGGGTTTCTCCTTCCTGACCGAGCGGTTCTCGACCTGGGTGCGGCATGACCGCAATGCGCCGCTGGTCGAGGTGGGGCTGTTGCGCGGTCCGTTCCGGCATCTGAAGAACCGCTGGCAGTTCTTCCCCGATCCGAAGGGAGCGCGGGTGGAGTTCATGATCGATTTCGCCTTCGCCAATCCGCTGCTGAACGGCATGCTGCAGGCGAATTTTGATCGCGCGGTCTCGGCCCTGATGAGCAGTTTCGAGGCTGAGGCGGCGCGCCGGTACGGACCCAAGGGATGAGCCTTCTGCGGGATCGCTTTGACTTCACCGGTTTCGACTTCGACGCGACGGTGGTCGGCGCCGGCGCGGTCGGTCTGGCGTGCGGCCGCGCGCTGGCGAAGCGGGGCCTGTCGGTGCTGGTGCTCGAGAAGGAACCGCACATCGGTCAGGGCGTGTCCTCGCGCAACAGCGAGGTCATCCACGGCGGGCTCTACTATCCGACGGGCTCGCTGAAGGCGAAGTTCTGCGTCGAGGGCCGCCGGGCGCTCTACGCCTTCCTCGACAGCCACAAGGTCGATTACCGCAAATGCGGCAAGCTGGTCGTGGCGACCGAGGAAGCCGAGGTCGAGCGGATCGAGGCCATCTTCCAGCAGGCCAGCGCCAACGGCGTCGAGGGGCTGGAGCATCTGACCGGAGCGCAGGCGCGGGCCTTGGAGCCGGGGCTGAATGCGCACGCGGCCATCCTGTCCCCGGAGAGCGGCCTGTTCGCCAGCCACGACTACATGCTGGCGCTGCAGGGCGAGATCGAGGACGCGGGCGGCTCGGTCGTCCTGTCCACGCCGTTCGAACGGGCGGAGGCCCTGCCGGACGGCGGCTTCCGCGTCACGGCGGGAGGCGAGGGCGGGGCGATCCTGACCACGGGCCTGCTGGTGACCGCCCCGGGGCTGGGCGCGCAGGAGGTGGCGTCCCGTATCGAGGGCTATCCGGCGGACCGCATCCCCAGGGGGCATTTCGGCAAGGGCGTCTATTTCCGGCTGACCGGCAAGGCGCCGTTCGAGCGGCTGGTCTATCCGCCGCCCATCCCCGGCGCCCTGGGCACCCACTACCGCAAGGATCTGGGCGGGCAGGCGGTGTTCGGGCCGGACCTCGTCTATGTCGAGAGCGAGGATTATTCCGTCGATCCGGCCAAGGCGTCCGAGTTCGAACACTATATTCGCCGCTTCTGGCCGGGCCTGCCCGAGGGCGGTCTGACGCCCGACTACGCCGGCATCCGCCCCAAACTGCACGGCAAGGGCGAGCCCCAGCCGGACTTTCAGCTGCATGATCGCTATGTGCACGGGATCGACGGCCTGGTCTGCCTGTTCGGGATCGAGAGTCCTGGCCTGACCAGTTCGCTGGCCATCGGCGAGGCGGTGGCGGAGATGGTGACGCTTGACTGAGATGATGATCCGGGACGCGACGCTCGCCGACCTCGAACCCCTGCATGCGCTGGTGGAGAGCGCCTATCGCGGCGACAGCGCCCGGCGCGGCTGGAGCCACGAGGCCGACCTCCTGGACGGTCAACGGACCGACGCACAGGAGCTGAAGGCCCTGCTGTCCGACGGCGCGCAGGTGGTGCTGGTGGCCGAGACGTCCGGGAAGCTGGTCGGATGCGTGGTCGCCGCCGACAAGGGGCGGGGGACGGCCTATCTGGGCATGCTTTCGGTCGATCCGGACCGTCAGGCCGGTGGTCTGGGACGGCGGCTGGTCGCCGCGGCGGAGGCGGTCGCGCGCGAGCGATTCGGCGCCGGGCGGATGGAGATGACCGTGATCCACAGCCGGGCCGAGCTGATCGCCTGGTATGAACGCCTCGGCTACGGCCTGACCGGCGAGCGGCGACCGTTCCCGATGGAGGACCCGCGATTCGGCCTGCCGCGGGTGGATGATCTGACCTTCGTGGTCCTGACGCGCGACCTCTGATGGAAATCCGGACGCCTCGCCTGTTGCTGCGGTCGGCCCGCCCGGAGGATCTGGCGGCCATGCACGCGGTCCTGTCCGACCCGAGGGCGACCGAGTGGTGGTCCACGCCGCCCCATGCCGATCTGGCGCAGACCGAGGTCTGGCTGGCCGGCATGATCGCCAATGGCGACCGACACCCGGACTTCGTCATCGAGCGCGACGGCGTGGTGATCGGCAAGGTCGGCTTCTATGCCCCGCCGGACATCGGCTACATCCTGCATCCCGATCACTGGGGGCTGGGGCTGGCGGGCGAGGCGGCGCAGGCCGCGATCGACCATGTGTTCACCGTCACGGACCTTCAGGCCCTCACCGCCGACGTCGATCCCGACAACGCCGCATCGATTCGTCTGCTGGAGCGTCTGGGCTTCGTCCGGACCGGTTTTGCGGAGCGGACATGGAATGTCGGGGGCGAGTGGAAGAACAGCTTCTACTACGGGCTTTCGCGGTCTGACTGGCTCTTGCGCGCTCCGGCCTGATCGCCCCTTGAACTCCTGGACCGGTTCAGGCATAAGCCCGCGCTCGCAAGGCGGCTCTGAACGGGCCGCCGCTATTGTTTTCGCGCCTTCATCGGCGCCCGACCAGAAGATTGAGACGGAAATGGCCGTTCCGAAGCGCAAAGTATCGCCCTCGCGTCGCAACATGCGCCGCGCCCACGACGCCCTGGGCACCAACGCCTACGTCGAGGACAAGGACACCGGCGAGCTGAAGCGCCCGCACCACATCGACCTGAAGACCGGCACCTATCGTGGCCGTCAGGTCCTGACGCCGAAGGAAGACTAGTCTTCCGAAGGCTCCGGTTTCGGCCGGACGAAGATTTTTGCGGCGCGCGGGGCTCTCGCGCGCCGTTTTCGTGCGTTGATGGTCCGGGAAACTCTCTGGAGGGATCATGATCCGCCGAATTCTGCTGACCGCCGCCGTCCTGTCCGTCGCCGCCTGCAACGCGCCGGAGGACGCCGCCGCCCCGCCTGAATCCGCCCCGGCGCCCGCGCCTGAAGCGCCGGCCCCCGTCGCGGGCGACGTGCTGACCGCCAACGGCTTCGGCCCGCTCAGGATCGGGATGTCGACGGCGGAGATCGAGGCGGCCCTGGGTCCGGACTCGAACCCGGGCGCTGTGGGCGGCCCGGACCCGGACAGCTGCGACACGTTCCATCCGACCCGCGCGCCGGACGGGCTGATGGTGATGACGAACAACGGCGTTCTGGCCAGTGTCTGGCTGACACGCGATGCGACGACGCCCACCGACCGCGGGTTCCGGATCGGCGACGAGGCAGCTGCGGTCAAGGCCGCCTATGGCGCTGCCGCCGTGGTCGTTCCGCACAAGTATGAAGCGGCGCCGGCCGAATACATCACGGTCTGGGCCACGGCGGATCACACCGGCCCGGCGGCCCGCGGGATCAAGTACGAGATCGGCGGCGATGGCCGGGTCCAGGCGATCGCGGGCGGCGGCCCGTCGATCGAATACGTCGAGGGATGCGCCTGACGGCGGCCGGCGGCTCCGCCCCTGGCGGAGCCGCTGATCCGGTGTGATCGCCTTCCTTGCCGGGGCGGGGCCTGACGGGCTAAACGCGGCGTCTGAACGTCGTCCCGCAAAGCAGAGCCACCCCATGACCGACATCGCCGAAATCGTCGCCCGCCAGATCCTCGACAGCCGGGGCAATCCGACGGTGGAGGTGGATGTCATCCTTGAGGACGGCAGCTTCGGCCGCGCCGCCGTTCCGTCGGGCGCCTCGACCGGCGCCCACGAGGCGGTTGAGCTGCGCGACGGCGACAAGGACCTGTGGGGCGGCAAGGGCGTCCAGAAGGCCGTCGACGCCGTCAACGGCGAGATTTTCGACGCCCTGTCCGGCATGGACGCTGAAGACCAGCGCCGCATCGACGAGACCCTGATTGGCCTGGACGGCACGGCCAACAAGGGGCGTCTCGGCGCCAACGCCATCCTCGGCGTCTCCCTGGCCTGCGCCAAGGCCAGCGCGGTGTCGTCGAACCTGCCGCTTTACCGCTACCTGGGCGGCGTCACGGCCCGCATCCTGCCGACCCCGATGATGAACATCATCAACGGCGGCGCCCATGCCGACAATCCGATCGACATCCAGGAGTTCATGATCCTGCCGACCGGGGCCGAGGACTTCTCCGAGGCCCTGCGCATGGGGGCGGAAATCTTCCACGCCCTGAAGAAGTCGCTGAAGGACGCCGGTCACAACACCAATGTCGGCGATGAGGGCGGTTTCGCCCCCAACCTGCTGTCGGCCGAGGCGGCGCTGGAGTTCATCACCAAGGCCGGGCAGTCGGCGGGCTATCTGGCCGGCGAGGACTTCCACCTGGGTCTCGATGTCGCCTCGACCGAGTTCTTCAGGAACGGCAAGTACGAACTGACCGGCGAGGGCAAGAGCTTCGACGCGGACGGCATGGTCGGCTACCTGGCCGATCTGTGCGAGCGGTTCCCGATCGTCTCGATCGAGGACGGCTGCGCCGAGGACGATTTCGACGGCTGGAAACTGCTGACGGACCGCCTGGGTGACCGCGTGCAACTGGTCGGCGACGATCTGTTCGTGACCAATCCGGCGCGTCTGGCGGCGGGCATCGGGGAGGGGCTCGCCAACTCGATCCTGATCAAGGTCAATCAGATCGGCACGCTTTCGGAGACCCTGGATGCGGTCGAGATGGCCCACCGCGCCGGCTACACGGCCGTCATGAGCCACCGGTCGGGCGAAACCGAGGATTCGACGATCGCCGATCTGGCCGTCGCCACCAACTGCGGTCAGATCAAGACCGGCTCCCTGGCGCGTTCGGACCGCACGGCGAAGTACAACCAGCTGCTGCGAATCGAGGAACTGCTCGGCGATCAGGGGCAGTATTTCGGCGACGGCATGCTGCTGAAGTAAGGGGCGTCGGCGCGTCGGAGTTTGGCCGTAGAGTCTACGGCCAAGCTACGGTTCGTTAGGGCTTTTCGGTCATAACTCGTCAACTGCGAGTACGCGCTCAGAAGGAGCGATCGAATGCCTGAACGGATGAAGCCCTACATTCCCTCCTGCGTCCTGTTGCTTCTGGTCGCCTATCTGGGCGTTCAGGCCCTGACGGGCGAGCGCGGGCTGCTGAGTGGCGGCGAGCGCGACGGCCTTCTGGTGCGTCGCGAGGCGCAACTGGCCGATATTCTTGAGCAAAGACAGGATCTGGAAGTGCGTGTCCGCTATCTGCGGAACGGCAGTCTTTCGCGCGATCTGCTGGAGGAGCGGGCCCGTGCGGTCCTGGGCTTCGCGGACCCTCGCGACTATGTGATCCGCGTCTCGGTCCCGGCCGAACGGAACGTCAAGCCGCACAACTCGTGAACTTTGGTTACAGCTTCACTGGGTCGCTTTGCGTTTCCGGATCGAAGGCTGCTAAAGCCCCTTTCCGTAACGACAAGCGTCCCTGCCTAGCGGGGTCCCACCGGGAGATCACGGATGGCGAAAGCCCCCGCCGCGAAGACTGATTCAAAGAAAATTCCAAACGGTCCGGCCGCCTCGAAGGAGGACCTTCTGCGGTTCTACCGCGAGATGGTTCTGATCCGCCGTTTCGAGGAGCGCGCCGGACAGCTGTACGGCATGGGCCTGATCGGCGGCTTCTGCCACCTGTACATCGGCCAGGAGGCCGTGGCGGTGGGTGTTCAGGAGAGCGTCAAGCAGGGCCACGACAAGATCATCACCGGCTACCGTGACCACGGCCACATGCTGGCCGCCGGCATGGATCCGAAGGAGGTCATGGCCGAGCTGACCGGACGCATCGGCGGCTCGTCCAAGGGCAAGGGCGGTTCGATGCACATGTTCGACGTGCCGACCGGCTTCTACGGCGGTCACGGCATCGTCGGCGCCCAGGTGGCGCTGGGCACCGGCCTGGCCTTCGCCGGCAAATACCGCGGCGATGACTCGGTCGCCTTCGTCTATTTCGGCGACGGCGCCTCGAACCAGGGTCAGGTCTACGAGAGCTTCAACATGGCGCAGCTGTGGAAGCTGCCCGCCATCTACATCATCGAGAACAACCAGTACGCCATGGGCACGAGCATCGAGCGCTCGTCGTCCACGACCGAGCTGTTCAACCGCGGCGCCAGCTTCGGTATTCCGGGCGAACAGGTCGACGGCATGGATGTGCTGGCGGTCCGTGACGCCACCGCCCGCGCCGTCAAACGCGCCCGCGAAGGCGGCGGTCCCTACATCCTCGAGGTGAAGACCTACCGCTACCGCGGCCACTCGATGTCGGATCCGGCGAAATACCGGACCAAGGAGGAGGTCGACGAGGTCAAGAAGACCCGCGATCCCATCGATCACATCAAGCTGCTGCTGGAGCAGGCCAAGGCGTCGGAAGACGAGCTCAAGGCCATCGACAGCGAAATCAAGGCGATCGTCGCCGAAGCTGTGCAATTCGCCCAAGAGAGCCCGGAGCCCGATCCGTCCGAGCTCTATACCGACGTCTACGTGGAGGCCTGATCCGTGACCGACATTCTGATGCCGGCGCTGTCCCCCACGATGGAAGAGGGCACGCTGACCAAATGGCACATCAAGGCGGGTGACGTCGTCTCCCCCGGCCAGGTGATCGCCGAAATCGAGACCGACAAGGCCACGATGGAAGTCGAGGCCGTGGACGAGGGCGAGGTGCTCGAGATCCTCGTCGCCGAGGGCTCCGAAAACGTGAAGGTCAACACGCCGATCGCCCGTCTGGCGGGCGAGGACGGCGCCGCTGCGCCGGCCCCGAAGGCCGACGCGCCGAAGGCTGAAGAGGCTCCCAAGGCTGACCCGGCACCGGCCGATGCGCCGGTCAAGCCGACCGTTGAGCTGAAGGACCCGGAAATCCCGGCCGACGCCAGGCTGGTGAAGACGACCATCCGCGACGCCCTGCGCGACGCCATGGCCGAGGAGATGCGTCGTGACCCGGCCGTCTTCCTGATGGGCGAGGAAGTCGCCCAGTACCAGGGCGCCTACAAGGTCAGCCGCGAACTGCTGCAGGAGTTCGGTGACCAGCGCGTCGTCGACACCCCGATCACCGAGCACGGCTTCGCCGGCCTCGGCGTCGGCGCCGCCATGGCGGGGCTGAAGCCCATCGTCGAGTTCATGACGTGGAATTTCGGCATGCAGGCCATCGACCACATCATCAACTCGGCCGCCAAGACCCTGTACATGTCGGGCGGCCAGATCCGTGCGCCCATCGTGTTCCGCGGCCCGAACGGCGCCGCGTCGCGCGTGGCGGCCCAGCACAGCCAGGACTATTCGGCCTGGTATGCGCAGGTGCCGGGCCTCAAGGTCATCGCGCCGTATGACGCGGCCGACGCCAAGGGGCTGCTGAAGGCGGCCATCCGCGATCCGAACCCGGTCGTCTTCCTCGAGCACGAGATGATGTACGGCCTCGAGTTCGACGTGCCGGACGTCGAGGACTATGTCCTGCCGATCGGCAAGGCCAAGGTCCGTCGCGAGGGTACGGACGTCACCATCACGGCGCACAGCCGTATGGTGGGCTTCGCCCTGCAGGCGGCCGAGCAACTGGCCGACGAAGGCATTTCGGTCGAGGTCGTCGATCTGCGCACCTTGCGCCCGCTGGACCATGAGACCGTCGTCAACAGCGTCAAAAAGACCAGCCGTCTGGTCTCGGCCGAGGAAGGCTGGGGTCCGATGGGCGTCGGCGCCGAGGTCGTGGCGCGCGTGATCGAACATGCCTTCGACTACCTGGACGCCCCGCCGCTGCGCGTGCACCAGGAAGACGTGCCGCTGCCCTACGCCGCCAATCTGGAAGCGCTGTCGCTTCCGGGCGTCGACAAGATCGTCAAGGCCGTGAAGCAGGTGATGGCATGAGCGGCCCGGACGAGTTCCACCTGAAGGTCCCGGACAGCATCGCCGCTGATCCGGAGGCCGTTGAAGTCATCCGGATCTGGTGGTCGCAGGGCGAACCGGTCATGTCCGTGAAGCCGGCCTTCAACAACCCCGCCCAGTTCGGCGAACTGTTGGCGATCGCCGCGCGTCACATGGCCTACGGCTATGCCGTTCGGCACGGCCACAATCAGAAGGAGGCCTACAACCGCATCCTTCAGGGCCTGAGCGAGACCATCAAGGCGGACAACATCGCAACCGTCGCCGAACCGACTGCGCCGAGCGGGAGCGTGCAATGACCGATATTCTGATGCCCGCCCTGTCTCCGACCATGGAGGAGGGCGTCCTCGCCAAATGGCACGTCAAGGCCGGCGATGTGGTCAAGGCCGGTGACGTGATCGCCGAAATCGAGACCGACAAGGCCACGATGGAGGTCGAGGCCGTCGACGAGGGCGAGATCACCGAGATCCTCGTGGCCGAAGGCTCCGAGGGCGTGAAGGTGAACACCCCGATCGCCCGTCTGAAGGATGAGGGCGGCGCCGCGGCTCCGGCCCCGAAGGCGGATACGCCCAAGGCCGCTGAGGCGCCCAAGGCCGAAGCCGCCGCGGCTGCCCCGAAGGCGGAGGCCCCGAAGGTCGCGCCGGCTCCGGCCGCGCCGAAGGCCGCCGACGGCGGTCGTCTGTTCGCCTCGCCGCTGGCGCGCCGTCTGGCCGCCCAGGCGGGTCTGGACCTGACCATGGTCAAGGGCACCGGTCCGCATGGCCGGATCGTCCGTCGTGACGTCGAGGCCGCGGGCAAGGGCGGCGCCAAGGCCGCTCCGACCGCCGCCGCCTCCGGCATCGCCTCGCGTCCGGTGCAGTCTCTGGCCCAGATGGGGATCCCGGACGGCAGCTATGACCTGATCCCGCTGGACGGCATGCGCAAGGCGATCGCCCGCCGCATGGTCGACAGCATCCAGCAGGTGCCGCACTTCCCGCTGTTCATCGACGTGGAGCTGGACGCCCTTCTGGCGGCCCGCGCCAAGGTCAATGCGCTGCTTGAGAAGGACGGCGTGAAGGTCTCGGTCAACGACTTCGTCATCAAGGCCGCCGCCATGGCCCTGAAGGCGGTTCCGGAGGCCAACGCCAGCTACACGCCCGAAGGCATCGCCATGCACCACAACGCCGATGTGGCGATGGCGGTGGCGATCGACGGCGGCCTGATCACGCCGATCATCCGCAAGGCCGAAACCAAGTCCCTGTCGCAGATCGCGATCGAGTCCAAGGACCTGGCGAAGCGGGCGCGCGACCGCAAGCTGAAGCCGGAAGAGTTCCAGGGCGGCACCTTCTCGGTGTCCAACCTGGGCATGTTCGGCATCAAGTCGTTCTCGTCGATCATCAACGAGCCGCAAGGCGCGATCATGAGCGTCGGGGCGGGCGAGCAGCGCCCGGTCGTCAAGAACGGCCAGCTGGCCGTCGCCACGGTGATGACCGTGACGATGACCTGCGATCACCGGGTCGTCGACGGCGCGACGGGCGCCCGCTTCCTGCAGGCCTTCAAGCCGCTGATCGAAGATCCCGTGACGATGCTGGCGTAGGGGCGAGGGCAGGGCATGACCTCGGTCTATGACTTCACCGCGACCGGCATCGACGGGACCGAGGTCCCGCTGTCCCGGTTCGCGGGGAAGGCCCTGCTGATCGTCAATGTCGCCTCGCGCTGCGGCTTCACTCCGCAGTACGAGGGACTGGAGGCCCTGTCCCGCGACCTGGCCGATGCGCCGTTCGCGGTGCTGGGCTTTCCCTGCAACCAGTTCGGGGCGCAGGAGCCGGGGCGGGCGGACGAGATCGCCAGCTTCTGCTCCACGACCTACGGCGTCGACTTTCCGATGTTCGACAAGATCGAGGTCAACGGCCCCAACCGGCACCCGCTCTATGACTGGCTGACCGGCCAGAAGAAGGGGCTGCTCGGCACTCGCGACGTGAAGTGGAACTTCACCAAATTCCTGACCGACCGGGAGGGCAGGGTGGTCGCCCGCTACGCGCCCCAGGTCGAACCCAAGGCCATCAAGGCCGACATTGAGAAGTTGATCTGACCATGGCTGCTGAATTCGATCTCGTCATCATCGGTTCGGGCCCGGGCGGCTATGTCGCCGCCATCCGCGCCTCGCAACTGGGCCAGAAGGTCGCCATCGTCGAGCGCGAGAACCTGGGCGGCATCTGCCTGAACTGGGGCTGTATCCCGACCAAGGCGCTGCTCAAGTCGGGCGAGAAGTACGAGAGCCTGGGCCATCTGAAGGACTACGGCCTGTCGGCGACGGGCGCGTCGTTCGATTTCGACGCCATCATCCAGCGCTCGCGCGGCGTCGCGGCGACGATGAACAAGGGCGTCGCCTTCCTCATGAAGAAGCACAAGGTCGAGGTGATCGAGGGCTCGGCCAAGCTTGAGAAGGCCGCGGGGACGCCCAAGGTCGTCGTCGCCCTGAAGGCCGGCGGTTCGCGCACGGTCGAGGCGAAGAACGTCATGCTGGCCGTCGGCGCCCGCGCCCGCGCCCTGCCGCAGATCGGCCTTGAGGCCGACGGCGACAGGATCTGGGCCTATCGCGACGCCCTCGCGCCCAAGAAACTGCCCAAGACCTTCGTGGTCATCGGCTCGGGCGCCATCGGCCTGGAGTTCGCCAGCTTCTACCGCGCCCTCGGCGCGGAGGTGACGGTTGTCGAAGCCGTCGAGCGCATCATGCCGGTCGAGGACGAGGAAGTCTCCAAGGCCGCCCAGAAGGCGCTCGAGAAGCGCGGCATCAAATTCCGCACCGGCGCCAAGGTGACCAAGGTCTCCAAGACCGCTGCGGGCGTGAAGGTGGACATCGAGGTCGGCGGCAAGGCCGAGGCGCTGGAAGCCGAGGTCTGCATTTCGGCCGTGGGCATCACCGCGAACACCGACGGCATCGGCCTGGAGGCGCTGGGCGTCGAACTGGACCGCGGCCACATCAAGATCGACAGCCACTGCCAGACCAATGTGAAGGGCGTCTTCGCCATCGGCGATTGCGCCGGCGCGCCCTGGCTGGCGCACAAGGCCTCGCATGAGGGCATCCACGCCGCCGAATACATCGCCGGCTTCAAGACCCCGAACGTCGTTTCTCCGATCGCCGGCTGCACCTACACCCAGCCGCAGGTCGCCTCGGTCGGCGTGACCGAACAGGCCGCCCGCGCCGAGAAGCGTGAGGTCAGGATCGGCCGCTTCCCGTTCCGTGTGAACGGCAAGGCCGTCGCCGCCGGCGAGACCGAAGGCTTCGTGAAGACCATCTTCGATGCGAAGACCGGCGCCCTGATCGGCGCCCACATGATCGGCCACGAGGTCACCGAAATGATCCAGGGCTACGTCACCGCCATCACCATGGAGGCGACCGAGGAGGACATGCACGGCATCGTCTATCCGCACCCGACCATGTCCGAGGCCATGCATGAGGCCCAGCTCGACGCCTACGGCCGCATGCTGCACATGTAGGCTTCGCCGCAAGGCCGACGCCGGAAAGGGGCTGATCTCCGGATCAGCCCCTTTTCTGTTTTTTCGGGCTCGTCCGGCGCCCTCGGCCAGGACCCGGCCGGACGGGTCGTCCCCCAACGAAAAACGCGGACGCTTCCGGGGAAGCGCCCGCGCTCTCGGGGGGAAGGGGACGGGATCAGAAGCGGTAGCTGACGCCCACGCGCAGGTTCCGGCCGGGTTGCGGCGCGATGTCCTTCAGGAAGGAGGCGTGTTCACGGGCCTCCTCATCCGTCAGGTTCCGGCCCTCGGCGAAGAGGGTGACGTTCCGGTCTCCGAACGGACGCCAGGCGCCGAACAGATTCACCAGGGTGTAGCTGTCGGTCGGGAGTTCGAACTCGGCCACCTCGTCCTGCTTGCCGACATGACGCACTTCCAGCGAGACGTCGAAGGGGCTGGACGCGTATTTCACCCGGCCGGTCACCGAGTAGGGCGGGATGCGCGCCGCCGGCCCCAGGTCGGTGTCGGCGTCGACATAGTCGGCCGCGCCTTCAAGCGTCACCACCCGGTCGCCGGAAGTCCAGACGTCATAGGCGACCTCGGCCTCGACGCCGCGGAAGTCGGCGTCCGTCTGGACGTAGGCGAAGATCGGGAACTCCTCGATCTCGCCGTCCTCGTCGAACTCGAAGGTGGCGCCGGTGTCGCGCAGGTCGATATAGCCGTCGAATTTCGAGGCATAGACGTGGATATCGCCGCGGAAGGCGCCGCGGTCATAGTGCGCCGTGCCCTCGATGGTCGTGACCTTCTCGCTGCCGAGGGTCGGATC
Organism: Brevundimonas sediminis; assembly: GCF_048799765.1. Taxonomy (NCBI): domain Bacteria; kingdom Pseudomonadati; phylum Pseudomonadota; class Alphaproteobacteria; order Caulobacterales; family Caulobacteraceae; genus Brevundimonas; species Brevundimonas sediminis. Next base: position 108,874 of record NZ_JBLYQK010000006.1, on the reverse strand, counting down.
ACCGGTCTCATAGGCCGCCGTCGCGATGTGCAGACCGTCGGCGAACAGTTCGACCTCGGACGGCGCGCGCTCGTTGTGCGCCAGGCTGACGCCCAGGAACAGGCCGGGCGCCGGCTTCACGAAGGCCGCCGCCGACGCGGACCAGTTGTCGAAGTCGCGCTTGACCGCGCTCGTCGTACCCAGCGGGGTCGCGTCCAGGCTGCGACGGTCGTAGCGCAGGCCGCCCTCGAAGCCGTAGCCGTCAAGGTCGAGGCGCTGGACCACATAGGCGCCGATCTCGTCGATGTTGCTGGTCGGAATGTAGGCCTCGTCGCCGAAGGCCGAGAAATCCCGCGACAGCACCTGCAGGCCGATCGCGCCGTTCCAGCCGTTTTGGTTGCGCTGGATCAGGTCAACCCGGGCTTCCTCGCCTTCCGAGCGGAAGACGGTGCCGGGCTCGCCGACGTCCTCGAACTCGGTGTGGGTGTAATCGGCCTGGCCGTAGGTGGCGCGCACTTCGCGGAACGGACCGCTGTCGAAGCGATAGCCGCCGCGAACGTCGAACCGCTGCTGTTCCAGCTCGATGAAGACATTTTCCTCGGCCACGGTGCCGTAGGTGCTGTTGGTTTCCTTGTAGGACGCGCCCAGGAAACCGTTATCGCCGATATAGGACGCGCCGACGCCGTAGGCTTCCAGTTCGGAGAAGCTGTTGGGCAGAGAGCCGGTGTCGTCGCGGGCCACGCCTTCCGCATCCGCGAGGCGCTGCGAGATCGCAGGGGAGGGGATGTCGTAGTTGTCCGCATCCTTCTTCAGGGCGTCCAGATGCAGCACGAAATTGCCGAGGGCGAACTCACCGCCGCCGGAGACCAGCGAGCCGTTGTCCACCGTCGATCCCTGCGCGGTCAGATGGCCCGAGAAGCCGTTCTCGGGGAGCTCTTCCGGGATGCGGCCGTCGAGGATGTTGACGACCCCGCCGATGGCGGTGCCGCCATAGATCAGGGTCGAGGGGCCGCGAATGATCTCGATCCGGTTGGACTCGGCCGGGTCGGCGGCGACCTGGTGGTCCGGAGACACGGAAGAGGCGTCGATCAGGCCGACGCCGTTGGTCAGCACCTGCACGCGTGGGCCGGTCAGGCCGCGAATGACCGGACGGCTGGCGCCCGGGGCGAAGGCGGTGGAGCGCAGGCCCGGCGTCCCGTTGAGCAGGTCGCCCAGCGACGCCGCCGGCGCGACGGCCAGAGCCTGCTCGTCCACGACGGTTGTCGCGATGGTCGTGGCGCTCTGGCTGACGCCGTAGGGGGCGCCGGTGACTACCACGTCGTCGAGCTGCGAGGGCTCGGCCTGGGGCGAGGCCTGCTGCACGGTCTGGGCGGCGGCGGCCCCGGCGAGCGCCATCCAGCTGGCAGCCGCCAGCAAAATCGGGCGGGAGGCGTGACGAAGGGGCATGGCGAACTCGGAAAAATGAACGGTCAGGTGATATGAAATAACATATCTCCAGCCGCAAGCCTGATCGCCATGACAATTCCGTAATGTTGGCGTGGAGGCCGTGCTCGGGCGGGACCCTGTGGCCGTGGTGGGACGGCTGTCTCCGGAACGGAGGTAGGGTCCCGGCGACAGATGCGAGCCGACAGCCAGGCCGCGGCTCAAGGCCGCCCGGTGGAAGCCCCGGACGTGGGTGCATCCGGAGCGCTGTCGAGCCCTGGCTTGAGGGCTCGGCGCCGTTGTGATGTTTATCGCCTAAGATATATTATGCGAAATAACCGCCGTGACTGTATGGAGCCAAATCGCGGTTCATGGCGGCTTCCGGCGGCCTTCCCGGTCGTCGGCGCGCATCCGGACGCGTTGTTCGTTCGTAGACGTCGCTGAAGGCGGCGATCGCGCGGTCCTTCAATTCCGGAAGCCCTGAGGCCCTCATGTCCACGCCCGTCATCGTCTGGTTCCGCCAGGACCTGCGCCTTCGGGACAATCCGGCGTTTGACGCAGCGGTGGCGTCCGGATGCCCGATCATTCCGCTGTTCATCTTGGATCGACGCGGACCGGGCGCGCCCGGGGCCGCCGGCGGCTGGTGGCTGGACAAGTCGCTGACGCGTCTGGCGGACGAGATCGTCGCGCTCGGCGGTCGGTTGATCGTTCGCGAGGGGCCGGAAGACATCCAGCTGCGGGACGTTCTCCAGGCGACCGGGGCCGACCGCGTGTTCCTGAACCGGCGTTTCGAACCCGCCGCCTTCGATCAGGATGCGGACATCGCCCACGGGCTCAAGCTGGACGGCGTCGACTGCCAGGGCTTCAACGGAGCCCTGCTGGTCCGACCCGGCGCGGTCCTCAACGGACAGGGACAGCCCTATCGGGTCTTCACCCCCTTCATGAAGGCGTTGAGGCCCCACCTGACGGCGCTTGCGTCCCCTGCCCCGCACGGTTCGGGCGCAGTCTGGTTCCAGCGGTCGGAGCTCGAAACCACGCCCATCGACGTCCTCGGCCTGCACCCCGTGTCGCCGGACTGGTCGACGGGTTTCGACTGGTCTCCCGGCGAGGCGGCCGCGCTCGACAGTCTGGATCACTTCATCAAGGCTCATCTGGCCGACTACCCTGTCGGCCGGGACCGCCCTGGTCGACCGGGCACCTCCCGGCTCTCGCCCTACCTTCACTGGGGCGAGATCAGCCCCCGGCGCGTCGTCTCCCGGGTCCTGGACGCCGTGTCCGGCGGCGCCGCGCCGGCCGGTCCGGCGGAAAAATTCATCGCCGAGATCGGCTGGCGGGAGTTTTCGGCCCACCTGCTTGTCCATTTCCCGACCCTGACCACGGACGCTTTCCGTCCGGAGTACGACGCCATGCCCTGGCGCGACGACGCGGCCGGGTTCGCCGCCTGGCGACGCGGCCTGACAGGCTTCCCCATCGTCGACGCCGGAATGCGGGAGCTGTGGCGGACCGGCTGGATGCACAACCGGGTCCGGATGATCGTGGCCAGCTTCCTCGTGAAGGACCTGCTGATCGACTGGCGCAAGGGAGCCGCATGGTTCGAGGAGACCCTGGTGGACGCCGACCTGGCCAGCAACGCCCAGAATTGGCAGTGGGTGGCGGGCTCGGGCGCGGACGCGGCCCCGTATTTCCGCATCTTCAATCCCGTCTCCCAGGGCGAGACCCATGATCCGCAGGGCGCCTATGTGCGCCGGTGGGTCCCGGAACTGTCTGGCCTGCCCGACAAGTGGATTCACAGCCCGTGGGCCGCGCCGCCGGAGGTTCTGGCCCGGGCCGGCGTGCGACTGGGGCGGGACTATCCGGCCCCCATCCTTGACCACTCCGCCGCCCGTAGCCGCGCGTTGGACGCTCTCAAGACCGTAGCCGCCCGTCGTGAAGCGGATTGAGTCGGCGATGACCGCGCCGCGCACGCTTCGGCTTGTGCTGGGAGATCAGCTGTCCGCCGGTCTGGCCGGTCTGCGCGACCTCGATCCGGACCGCGACCTGGTTCTCATGGCGGAGGTCCATGACGAGGCGACCTACGTCCGGCACCACAAGCAGAAGATCGCCCTGGTCTTCGCGGCCATGCGGACGTTCGCCCGGGACCTGGAGGCGCGTGGCGCCCGCGTCCGCTACGTCCGCATCGACGATAGCGACAACAGCGGGTTGATCGTCGGGGAGCTTCTTCGCGCCCTCTCCGCCGAGGTCTTCGACAGGGTCGTCATCACCGAATGCGGCGAGTGGCGTCTGGCGCAGGCCCTCGAGGCCTTTGTCGCGACCGTTCCCGTGCCCGCGACGGTTCTGGAAGACGATCGCTTTGTTTGCGCCCATGCCGAGTTCCGTCGCTGGGCGACCGACCGGCGCGTCCTGCGGATGGAGGACTTCTATCGGGTGATGCGACGCAGGACCGGTCTCTTGATGGACGGACAGGAGCCGGTGGGCGGGCAGTGGAATTTCGACGTGGAGAACCGCAGGTCGCCGCCCAGGGATCTGCGCCTGCCGCCGCGAGCCCGTCCGGCGCCGGACGCCGTCGCCCGGGAGGCGATCGCGGACGTCGCGCGCCTGTTCCCCGACCATTTCGGAACCCTGGACGCCTTCGCCTGGCCGACGAGCGCGGCGCAGGCGGAGGAGGCCCTGAAGACCTTCATCGACCATGTCCTGCCGGGGTTCGGCGACTGGCAGGATGCGATGCTGGAGGGCGAGCCGTGGATGTGGCACGCCCTGATCTCGACCTCCCTCAATCTCGGCCTGCTGGACCCGCTGGAGACCTGCCGGCGCGCCGAGGGGGCCTGGATCTCAGGCAAGGCGCCGCTCAACGCCGTGGAGGGGTTCATTCGCCAGATCCTGGGCTGGCGCGAGTTCGTGCGCGGTGTCTACTGGCTGAAGGTCCCGGAGTACCGCGCCCGCAACGCCCTCGAGGCCGACCGCGCCCTCCCCTGGTTCTACTGGTCCGGTGAAACCGACATGCGCTGCGTGGCGGACGCCGTCGCCAGCAGCCGCACCCATGCCTACGCCCACCACATCCAGCGGCTGATGGTGACCGGCAATCTGGCCATGATGCTGGGGGTGGCGCCCGATGCGGTCGATGACTGGTACATGACCGTCTACGCCGACGCCTTCGAGTGGGTGGAGATGCCCAACACCCGGGGTATGGCGACCTTCGCCGACGGGGGCGTCGTCGGGTCCAAGCCCTATGCGGCGTCCGGCGCCTACATCAACCGGATGAGCCGGTACTGCGGCGGCTGCCGATACGATGTGAAGGCGCGCGAGGGGGACGGCGCCTGCCCGTTCAACCGGCTGTACTGGGGCTTTCTGGAAAGCCACCGGGACCGGCTCTCCGGCCTGCACCGGCTGGCGATGCCCTACCGGACGCTGGACGGCTTCGGGGACGATCGACGCCGCCGGATTCTGGAGGAGTATGAGCGGACGCGACTGGCGCTCGGCGCTGTCCCCGTCGCTACAACAGAGGCTCTCTGAAACCGGCGCTCAGTCCCGTGGCTTTCGGGCCTGAAGGCGGGCGGCGAGGCTTGAGGTGTCCCAGCGGGCACCGCCCATGGCCTGGACCTCGGAATAGAATTGGTCGACCAGCGCGGTCAGCGCCAGATGGCTTCCGTTCGCGCGGGCCTCGTCCAGCACCAGGCCCAGATCCTTGCGCATCCAGTCGACGGCGAAGCCGAACTCGAACTCGCCCCCGGCCATGGTCTTCCAGCGATTGTCCATCTGCCAGGATTGCGCCGCGCCCTTGGAGATGGCGTCCAGCACAGCGTTCGTGTCGAGGTCGGCGGACTGGGCGAAATGCACGGCCTCGGCCAGGCCCTGGACCACGCCGGCGATACAGATCTGGTTCGCCATCTTGGTCAGTTGGCCGGCGCCGGACGGCCCCATGTGCTTGATGGCCTTCGAATAGGCCTGAAGCGCCGGCTCGACCCGCGCCAGGGCGTCGGCGTCGCCGCCGGCCATGACGCTGAGCTGGCCGTTCTCGGCGCCCGCCTGCCCGCCCGAAACCGGGGCGTCGATGAAGAAGGCCCCCTGCCCCGCCGCCAGCGCCGCCATCTCGCGCGCCACCTTCGCGGAGGTGGTGGTGTGGTCGACGATCACCGCGCCCTTCGCCAGCCCCGGCAGGGCTTCGGTCACCACCTGACGGACGTCGTCGTCATTGCCGACGCACAGGATGAACAGCTCGGCGCCGGCCGCCGCCTCGGTCACCGTGGCCGCGAAGGTCCCGCCATGGGCGTCGGCCCAGGCTCGAGCCTTGTCCGGCGAACGATTGTAGCCGCGGACCGGATAGCCGGCGGTGAGCAGATGGCGGGCCATCGGGGCGCCCATGACGCCCAGGCCGGCAAAGGCGGTTTTCATTGATCGGCTCCCAGCGACCCGTAGCGGCCGCGCCAGAAGGTCAGGGCGTCGCCCTCGGCGGTGGCGTAGGTCTCCACCCGGCCGACGATGACCATGTGATCGCCCATCTGGATCCGGTCGTGGACGGCGCATTCGAAGCGGGCCAGGGCCTCCGGCAGGCAAGGCGGGCCGTCGGGGCGGCGTTCGAACTCGTGCGGGTCCAGCAGGGCGACGCCCCGGGCGAACCGGGCCGCGATCTGTTCATCCCCGGCCGGAAGCACATGGACGGCGAAACGGTCCGCCGCGGCGAAGACCGGCCAGCGCTCTGACTGCTCGTCGATGCACCAGAGCAGCAGGCGCGGCTCAAGCGAGACGGACGTGAAGGAGTTGATGGTCAGGCCCAGCGGTCCCTGCGGGCTGTCAGCCGTCACCACGCAGACGCCGGTGGCGAACGAGCCAAGCGCCCGGCGATAGGCGCGGGTTTCGTCAGTCGGATGTTCGGGCGGCGGTTCGAGCGTCACCAGACGGACCTACGGTCCCGCGCCCCTCAAAACAAGCGTCGTTCTGACGGGAAAGCGGCCGGTCGGAAGGATACGGGAAAGGTCGCCTTAACCCTGTTGTCCCATGTTTGGACAGTTTCGTGCGCTGAAGGCTCCTCCCCATGTCCATGAGCGATCGTCCGATCCTCATCAAGAAGGTCAAGAAAGGTGGCGATCACGGCCACCACGGCGGCGCCTGGAAGGTCGCCTACGCCGACTTCGTGACTGCGATGATGGCCTTCTTCCTGCTGATGTGGCTGATCAACACCACGGATCCCGAACAAAAGCGCGGCATCGCCGAATATTTCGCCCCGGCCAGCGTATCGGCGACCACGTCCGGCTCGGGCGGCCTTCTGGGCGGAACGGCCCTGGGGGACGACGGCGCCAAATCCTCGGGCTCGAGCGCCCTGATCACCCAACTGGCCCCGGAGGCGCCTCGGGACCAGGCCGAGCAGGCCGGGCAGAGCTCTGACCTCACCGGCGCCAGCGAGCAGCAGCTCCGTGACGAAATCGCCCGCCGTGAGGCCGCCGACTTCGCCTCGGCCGCCGAATCCCTGCGCCAGGCGATGCAGTCGATGCCGGAGCTGGCCGAGCTGTCGAAACAGCTGATCATCGACCAGACCCCCGAGGGCCTGCGCATCCAGCTGGTCGACCAGGAAGGCCGGTCGATGTTCGACCAGAACTCCTCCCGCCCCAACGCCCGCGCCCAGGTCCTGTTGCGGGCGGTGGCCCGCGTCATCAACCAGCTCCCGAACCGCATCTCGGTGACCGGTCACACCTCGGCCGCGCCGGGCTCCAATCGAGCCACGGGGCCGAACGACTGGTCGCTGTCGTCCGAGCGCGCCAATGCGTCACGTCTGGTGCTGCAGGCGGCCGGGGTTGATCCGGACCGGGTCTACCAGGTGTCGGGCAAGGCCGGCTCGGATCCGCTTTATCCGGACGATCCGACCCTGGCGGGCAACCGGCGTATCGCCATTGTCCTGCTGCGCGAGGCTCCGGTGCTGCCGTCGGACACCAGCCTGTGACCGCCGGCCTGTCGCGCCGGTTTCGGGCGACGGGCGAACAGGCTTGCGCCCCGCTGCGATGCGGCGCCAGATACGGTCATGAGCGGTTCGCCGGAATTCGGGCGTTTTCAGGTGCGGAGATGACTTCGTGACCTTCGTTCCCCAGCGACAGCTTCGCTTCTACATGACCTCGGTGGCGCCCTGCCCCTATCTGCCCGGCCAGACCGAGCGGAAGGTTTTCGCCAACCTGCCTTTCAGCGACGGCGCGCACGTCAACGACGAGCTGACCCAGGCGGGGTTCCGGCGCAGCCAGAACATCGCCTACCGGCCGGCCTGCGAGGCCTGTGACGCCTGCGTGTCTGTGCGGGTGCCGGTAGCCGGGTTCGCCTTCTCCCGGTCGCAGCGGCGCATCCTGAAGCGGAACGAGGACCTGTCACGCGATCTGGTCGAGGCCGAGGCGACGGCGGAGCAGTTCGATCTGCTGCGCCGCTACCTGGGGGCGCGCCACGCCGACGGCGGCATGAACGGCATGGGCTGGCATGACTATGTCGCCATGGTCGAGGACACGGCCGTCCGCACCCATCTGATCGAATACCGCCTGCCGTCGGCAGACGGCGGTCCCGGCGATCTGGTCGGGGTCTGCCTGACCGATCTGCTCTCGGACGGGCTGTCGATGGTCTACAGTTTCTTTGACCCGGCGCTGGAGGACCGCAGTCCCGGCCGCTTCGCGATCCTGGACCATATCCGTCAGGCGACGGCAGTAGGCCTGCCCTACGTCTACCTCGGCTACTGGGTCCGTGGCTCGCAGAAGATGGACTACAAGGCGTCGTTCCGGCCGATGGAGCAACTGACCCGGTTCGGTTGGGCCCGCCTGCCCGATCAGCCGGCCGAGGGCACCGAGGTCGAATAGCTGTCCCGGGCGACGCCGGGTTCGCCTGACCAGGGACCGGGGTCGCGCCCTCCCCCGAACTTCTTCAGGGCCTCGATGCGCTTCGCGATCGGCGGGTGGCTGGCGAACAGGCCCTCCAGACCGACGCCGTCCGGCTGGTTGTCGAGGAACAGCTGCTGCAGTTCGTCGGGTCCCTTGAGGCTGGAGCGGCCTTCGACCTTGCGCAGGGCCGAGATCATCGCATCCGGGTTCTTGGTCAGCTCGACCGCCCCGGCGTCAGCCACATACTCCCGGGTCCGGGACAGCATCATGCGGATGACGATGGCGAGCACGAAGCCGACCACGGCGAAGGCGATGCCGATCAGGATCAGCGGCATGGCGTTCTTGTTGTCGTCATTGCTGCGCCGGCGGCCGCCCGAATAGAGCAGCGCGCGGAAGATCATCTCGGCCAGCACGCTGATGATCCCCGCGAAGATCGAGGCGATCACCATGGTCCGCACGTCCTTGTTGATGACGTGGGTCAGTTCGTGAGCCAGCACGGCCTCCAGCTCGTCGCGGGTCAGGTTCTGGACCAGTCCGCGCGTGACGGTGATGCTGTACTGCCCCTCGTGCAGGCCGGTGGCGAAGGCGTTCAGGCTGTCGTTGTCGATCACCCGCAGGGTCGGCGTGCGCAAGCCCCGCGAGATCGCCAGATTCTCAAGCAGATTATAGAGTTCCGGCTCGGTCCTGCGTTCGACCTTGCGGGCGCCGGTCAGGGCGTCGACCATCGCCTGGCTGCCGAAATAGGCGATGGCGAACCAGACGGCGGCGATGCCGAGGGCGAGCGGAATCGTCGCCCCCAGCCAGGACGCGGCCATGGCCATGTCGTCGCCCAGCCCCTTGCCCGAGTTGGGCAGGAACCCCAGCCCCATCATGATCAGCTCGATACCGTAGACGATGCCGATCAGCAGGATGGGGAAGGTCACCAGCAGGATGACCGACCGCGTGTTGTTCGCCCAGATGTGGGTCTGGAGCCCGACGGCGCCCATGTGAGGTTAGAACTTCACCTGCGGCGGGGCGGCGTTCAGGGCCGCGCGTTCGCTCTCGCCGACATCGAAGAAGGGCTTGTCGGACCCGAAGCCGAACAGGCCGGCGAACAGGACAGTCGGGAATTGGCGGCGCACGGCGTTGAACTCGCCGACGGCGTTGTTGAAGAAGCGACGCGCGGCGGCCAGCTTGTTCTCGATGTCCGACAATTCAGCCGAGAGCTGCTGGAAATTGGTGTTGGCCTTGAGGTCCGGATAGGCCTCGGACACCGCGAACAGGCGGCCAAGGGCGCCGGTCAGCATGTTCTCGGCGGCGACCTTGTCATTGACCGAGGTCGCGCCGGCGGCGGCGGCGCGGGCCTGGGTGACGGCATCCAGCGTGCCGCGCTCGTGGGTGGCGTAGCCCTTCACCGTCTCGACCAGATTGGGAATCAGGTCCTGGCGCTGCTTCAGTTGGACATCGATGTCCGCGAACGACTGATCCGCGCGCTGATCCAGCGCGACCAGACGGTTGTAGCCGCCGACGACGACGAACAGCAGGACGACGACGATGACGCCGATGATGATCCAGGTCAGCATGAAACTCTCCAGTCGGGCCGCGATCCGGACCCTCGGGTGACATTATCGCGGGTTGTGACGCCGACCGGTAATGAAATCGGCGTCACCATTGTCGCTAGCGGAATTTGCGCATTCCGCGGGGCCCTTGGCGCCCGGCCTGGGCGCGCTTGCCCAGCCAATCCTTCCAGTCCGGCCAGTTGCGCCGACGACCGCCGCCATCGGCCCATTCGGGGCCCTGCTCCGCGTTGAAGACCGCGACGTCCACCAGCCCGCCCTGTTTGAAATTCTGCAGCTTCACCCCCTTGCCGCGCCCCATCTCGGGCAATTCGTTCAGGGGGAAGATCAGCGCCTTGATGTTGTCGCCGATCGTGGCGACGTGGTCGCCGGCGGGGGTTTGCGGGACCCGCAGGGCCGCCAACAGGTCGCCGTTCAGCACCTGCTTGCCGCCGCGCTTCTGGGCCAGCAGGTCATCCTCGGGCGCCACGAAGCCGTAGCCGGCCTTCGACGCGATCAGCAGCTTCCCGCCGGGCTGGTGGGCCAGCAGGTTGATGATCTCGGCCTTCTCGTCCAGCTCGATCATCAGGCGCAGCGGTTCGCCATGGCCGCGGCCCGAGGCCAGTTTGTCGGCGCCGACGGTGAAGATGCGGCCGTCGGAGGCGGCCACCAGCAGCTTGTCCGTCGTGAAGGCCGGGACGAGGAAGGCCAGGCTGTCGCCTTCCTTGAACTTCAGTTCCGACGGATCCTCGACCTTGCCCTTGGCGGCGCGGATCCAGCCCCGTTCCGACAGGATGACGGTGATCGCCTCGCGCGGAATGAACGCCTCGACGGGCGCGAAGGCGGACGCGTCCACGGCGTCGGCCATGGTGGTTCGGCGCGGCGAGATCAGGGCCTTGCGGACGGCCTCAAGGTCCTTGCCGACCTGCTTCCACTGCTTCGCCGGTGAAGAGGAAAGCGACTGCAGGCTGGCAAGTTCGTCCGACAATTCCTTGAATTCATTCTCAATCGCCATTTCCTCGATCCGCGCCAGCTGACGCAGACGGGTGTCGAGAATGTAGTCGGCCTGCATCTCGGACAGGCCGAAGCGGGCGATCAGAACGGCCTTGGGCTGTTCTTCCTCCCGGACGATGCGGATGACCTCGTCGAGATTGAGGAAGACGATCCGCAGGCCTTCCAACAGGTGCAGGCGCTTCTCGACGCGCTCGATCCGCCATTGGGCGCGGCGGATCAGCACCTCCCGGCGGTGGTCCAGGAAGGCTTGCAGGCAAGCCTTCAGCCCCATGACGCGCGGCGTGCCGGTGGCGTCGAGCACGTTCATATTGATCGGGAAGCGGACCTCCAGATCGGAAAGCTTGAACAGGCTTTCCATAAGAACTTCAGGTTCTACGGTCCGGGACTTCGGCTCGAGGATCAGGCGGATGTCCTCGGCGGATTCATCGCGGACATCGCCCAGCAGCGGGGCCTTCTTGTTCTCGATGAGGTCCGCCAGCGCCTCGATCAGTCTCGACTTCTGGACCTGATAGGGGATTTCGGTGATCACGATCCGCCAGACGCCGCGGCCGAGGTCCTCGGTCTCCCAGCGGGCGCGCAGGCGCACCCCGCCCCGACCGGTCTCATAGGCGTCGAGGATCGCGGCCTGCCCCTCCACCGAGACGCCGCCGGTCGGGAAGTCCGGGCCGGGCACGCGCGCGACCAGCTCCTCAGTCGAGGCCTCCGGGTTCTCGAGCAGGAGATGGCAGGCGTCGATCAGCTCGCCGACATTATGCGGGGGGATCGAGGTGGCCATGCCGACGGCGATGCCCGACGAGCCGTTGGCCAGCAGGTTGGGGAAGCCCGCGGGCAGGACGACCGGTTCCTCGTCCTGATCGTCATAGGTGGGGCGGAAGTCGACCGCATTCTGGTCGATGCCGTCCATGAGCAGGACGGCCGCGGGCGTCAGCTTGCACTCGGTATAGCGCATGGCCGCGGCGCTATCGCCGTCGATGTTGCCGAAATTGCCCTGGCCGTCGACCAGGGGGTAGCGCTGGGAGAAGTCCTGGGCCAGGCGCACCAGGGCGTCATAGATCGATGCGTCGCCGTGCGGATGGTAGCCGCCCATGACCTCGCCGACGACCTTGGCGCATTTCCGCGCCGCCGCCTGCGGGTTCAGCCGCATCTGGTGCATGGCGTACATGATGCGGCGGTGCACGGGCTTGAAGCCGTCGCGCACGTCCGGAAGGGCCCGGTTGGTGATGGTCGACAGGGCATAGGCGAGATAGCGGCGCGACAGGGCGTCGCCCATCGGCTCTTCGACAATGCGGCCGCCCTCGGGCGGAGGCGTATGAATGCTCATGAGGTCCGAATCGGCGGTCTGGAGCGTGAAGTCTAGCGGAGTCTGCTCAGAACAGGTCGCGACCACGCGTCAGCCTGTGGGCGAGCGCGATCCCGGCTCCGATCCCGACCAGGCCGCCGAGCCCCAGTCCGCCGATGCCCCAGAACCCCATGGCCAGGCCGAGGCCGTCTCCGCCTTCCCCGGAGTAGGGATAGGTGACCCATCCAACGAAAAGGGCGACCGCCGCGACGGTGCAGGCGAGACCGGCGCCGCAGGCAGCGATGCTCGCAAGATAGACCGCCAACACGCGGGTCGACGGGAATAGGGCGAGAAAGCCGCTGATGGCGAAGCTGCTCAAAAGGATTACGACAACGATCACAGCCGCCCCGCCTCGCGCAGCCTGTCGATCATCCAGACCCGGGCGGGCGGCAGGGGGCGGTCCAGGGGGTGGAAGACGAACTGCTCGAGGAAGTGGCCGGTGAGGTCGAGGCCGGCGCCGACATCCCCTTCGCCCAGCCCCGCCTGGGCGCCGAGCATGAACGGCGGCAGCTTCAGCAGCTTGTCGGCATAGGGGGCGCCCGCCTCGCGGCTGACGGCGCGGCCGGTGCGGGGGCTGACCCAGACCAGATCGTCCATGGTCCCGGTCGCGGCGCAGCGGCTGAGGTCCAGGCCGAAGCCGAGGTCCTCCAGCAGGCCCGCCTCGAAGCGGACGAAGATGGCGGGCCAGACCTCAGGCACGGCGAAGGCCGCCATCAGCGCCTCGAAGGCCAGGAAGGCGCCCGGGTGCGGCTCGCGCTCCGGCAGGGCGCCCTGGGCCACCGCGGCGGCGGCGGCCAGGCCGGTCAGGGCCAGCGGATCGTCGAACAGGGCGCTGGGGCCCTCTCCCACCGGCTCCAGCCGCGCCGAGCCGAGTTGGTCCGAGGTCCTGGCCCGCACCTCGGCCACCACGCGGGAGCCCGGTTGCAGGAAGGGCTTTATCTTCCGCGACGCCCCGCCCGCCACATAGGCCGCGCGCCGTCCCTGTCCTTCGGTCAGGAGATCGACCACCGCGCCGGTGTCGCCGTGAGCGCGGGCGGAGAGGACGAAGGCGTCTTCGGTGAAGTCCATGACGCCTGTTCTAGCGTGCGGAACGTCCGGGGAACAGGCGTCGAATTTTTCAGATCGCTCCGCGCCTTGTCCGCTGCTCTCCCCATAGGCTAGGCTTCCGCCGTACAGGGTTCGCCGGGGGGCGTTTGTGACTGATTTTCCGACATCGAACTCGCGCCGCAAGGGCCGCAAGCCGAAGGGGTTCGCCGGACCGGTGTTCGGCGGGATCGCGGTCTTCCTGTGGGCCTTCGTCTTTTCGCTCAGCCAGTCCTTCACCCGGGTGACCGGTACGGCGAACATGCCGGTGGATCTGGCGCTGGGGATCGGCGCCGGGCTGGCGGGCGGCCTGGTGGGCGCGTGTCTGGTCTGGGCCTTTCTGTATTTCGTTCTGGGGCGCCGCCACACGTCGGGCGGGGTGGTGCTGCTGGCCGTAATGGCCGGCGTCGCTTTGGTCGGCGCCGTGCCCGCGTCCGGCTTCCGGGTGGTCGGCGCAGGGATGATGGCCGAACAGAAGGCCATGGACGATATCCGTCAGCGGGCGGAGACGCGGCGGAACGCCGTGGATGACCGGATCTGGGATGCGCATGCCGCGATCGTCCAGAGGGACTTCTTCGAACCCCGGGCCCTGTCGGAGCGTGGCGGTCTGGCCCGCGCCCGCGGCAAGGTCCAGGCCCTCCGTGAACTGATGGCGGGGGCGAAGGCGGAAGATGAGCAGCTCATGGCCCAGGCGCGCGCCGAGATCCGGGAGCTGCCGATCTCGCAGGCCCGCCGCGAGCAGGCCTTGCGGGCGTTCGAGGCCGGCGTCGCCAATGAACAGAAGGCGGCCGAGGTCAGCCTGGAGTTGAACGACATGATCTTCGACGAGATGGACGGGCAGCTCGATGTGCTCGAGCGGCGTCGCTGGGTGATGGAGTACGGCCAGATCGCGTTCACCAACCTGTCGGACATGAACGACTTCAACGCCCGGGCCCGTCGGGTGCAGGAGATTTCCGCCGAACTGAATCGTCAGGCCAGTCCGCAGGCGCGGCGGTAGTCCGTCGTCTTCGCGGCGCGGGCAGGCAGGAGCACGGGACGGCATGCAGGATCGGAAATCGTCAGAACGGAAGCGCGGGGACGGCCCGCGCGCCCTTGCGCCCTGGCTCATCACGGCCATGGTTCTTGTCGCCGTTTTCTGCGTCTTGAGGAACCTGGCGCCGGACATCCCCAGCCGCTCGACCGTTGAGGCGGACGCCGGGACGCTGGGCCGGCTGTGCGGGGGTGTGGCGGTCGCAGTCGTGGCCTGGATCGTCCTTTACAGCGCCGCGATCCGGCGGCTGGACCGTTCCATGAGCAGCGCCTGCCTGGGCGCCCTGATCGTCATTGCGCTCGTGTCCAGCGTGGCGGGCATGGTCCTGCGGGCGATACTGGCCTAGTCCGCCCTGACCGCCTCGACCACGGCCCTGGCCCTGTCGTTCGGGATGGTGAAGCTGAGGACGTACTGTTCGATTTTCCAGCCGTCTCCGGTTTTGCGCAGCACGCCCGATCCGCGGGTGACGCCGTAGCTGGCGTTGTCCAGCACCTCATCGAACCAGGCGATGCAGCGACAGTCGATCGGGGCCAGGCTGATCACCCGATCGCGCGGGGTATAGGTCCAGCCCCGTCCCTGCCGGAAATAGGGCTCGGCGTAGGCGCGGAACTCCGGCAGCGACCAGCGCTCGGTCGCGTCCGTACCGATGAAGCGGGCGTCCGGCGTGAAGAGACCGAAGTAGGCCTCGGTGTCGGCGGCCGTCGAGGCGACGTTCAACTGGTCCAGAACCCGACCGATCTCGGCTTCGGCGTCCTGTCCGCAGGCGGGCCCGGCCAGCAGGCCCGCTGCGGCGACGGTCAGGGTCAGGGTCTGGATCTTCATTGGGCTTTCTCCCGGAGCGTCCCCATGATTGCGCAGTGCCCCGGACTTGTCGCCTGCCGTCGTCGGCGCCTTGTTTAACCGGTCGGTTGACCAAGATGTCGGCCGGCGGTATTAAACCGAAAGGTTATTTACGAAGCGCCGATGGAAACCGACCTCCTCTCCGCCCGGTTCGCCGCCCTCGCCGATCCCACCCGGCGCGCCATTCTGGCGCGACTGACGCAGGGAGAGGCCAGTGTGAACCAGCTTGCCGAGCCGTTCGACATGAGCCTGCCGGCGGTGTCGAAACACCTCAAGGTGCTGGAGAAGGCCGGGCTGATCAGTCGGGGCAAGGCGGCGCAATGGCGCCCCGCCCGCCTTGAACCCATGGCCCTGAAAAGCGTCGCCGACTGGCTGGAGCATTACCGCCGGTACTGGGA
Source organism: Brevundimonas sediminis (assembly GCF_048799765.1). Lineage (NCBI taxonomy): Bacteria > Pseudomonadati > Pseudomonadota > Alphaproteobacteria > Caulobacterales > Caulobacteraceae > Brevundimonas > Brevundimonas sediminis. Next base: position 93,392 of record NZ_JBLYQK010000006.1, on the reverse strand, counting down.
CGCCAGCTTCGACCGCCTCGACGCCTACCTGAAGACAATCCAGATGGGAGATCCCTCCGATGGCTCAAAACACTGATGACAACCCCTGTCACACCGACGGCGTGGCGCATGAGCACGCCCTGACCCTGCGCCGGGTGATCGATGCGACGCCCGAGCAGATCTGGAAGGCGTGGATGACGCCGGAAATCCTGCAGCAGTGGTTCGTGCCGCGTCCGTGGACCCTGTCCGACGTCCAGATCGACCCCCGCCCCGGCGGCGTGTTCAACTTCATCATGCATGGCCCCGAAGGCGAGACCATGCCCAACAGCGGCATCTTCCTGCATGTCGAGCCGGGCAAGCGCTGGATCACGACCGACGCCCTGACGCCGGACTGGAAGCCGGCCGGCCAGCCCTTCATGGTGGCGACGGTCGAACTGACCCCCACCGCCGACGGCAAGACCGAATACGTCGCCACCGCCCGGCACTGGAACGCCGCCACCATGAAGCAGCACGAAGCGATGGGCTTCCACGAAGGCTGGGGAACCTGCGCCGACCAGCTGGCCGACCTGCTGAAGACCCACTGATCCGCGACGGAACCCGTCCATGAGCCTGACCGAAGCCTTCGCCGGCCGTCCGACCCTGAACATGCAGCGGGTCTTCGACGCGCCGCGCGCCCTGGTCTGGCGGGCCTGGACCAATCCCGAGGCGATGGTGATGTGGCTTGGGCCGGTCGAATGGCCCGCGGTCAGCGTGAAACAGGACCTGCGTGTCGGTGGCGAATGGCGGGCGTGCCTGCGGTCGCCCGACACCGGCCAGGACCTCTGGCAGGGCGGGGTCTACCGCGAGATCGTCCCGCCCGAGCGGCTGGTCTTCACCTTCAAATGGGACGAGTCCCATGAGGACGGGCCGCCGGTCGATACGCTGGTGACCCTGGTCCTGACCGAGACGGAAGACGGGCGAACCCGCATGGACTTCACCCACGAGGGGCTGAAGTCCGAACAGAGCCTGACCGGCCACAAGCATGGCTGGAACAGCACCGCCGACCGGCTGGAATCCTGGCTGGCGGCCAACCGGAACTGACAGGAACGACAGGGAGAGACGACCATGAAGATCGTGACGAGCCTGACCTTCAAGGGCAATTGCCGCGAGGCGTTCGAGTTCTACGCCAGGGTTCTGGGAGGCAGGGTAACCGCCGCCTTTCCCTATGGCGACGGGCCGCCGGATATGCCGGTGGGGCCGGAGTACAAGGACCAGCTGATGCATTGCTGGCTTGAGATCGGCGACCAGGCCCTGATGGGCTGTGACGGTATTCCCGAGTTTGCGCCGGGCTATCACCAGCCGGTGAACGGCTTCGACGTCACCCTGCACACCGACGATCCCGAGCAGGCGCGCGGCTGGTACGAGGCGCTGGTCGAGGGCGGCACCGCCACCATGCCGTTCGGCGAAACCTTCTGGTCGCCCGGCTACGGCGGTCTGATCGACAGGTTCGGCACGCCGTGGATGGTCAACACCCGGCCTGCCGCCGACTGGAAGCCGTCGCAAGGCTGAGGCGCCCGTTGGGCGGCCGGTCGCCGCCCCGCCCATCCTGCCTGAACTCATCCGACCGGAGGCGCGCAATGCGCAAGATTCGACTGGCCAGCTTCGTCTCCATCGACGGCGTCATGCAGGGCCCCGGTGGTCCGCAGGAAGACACGACCGGCGGCTTCGCCTTCGGCGGCTGGGTCTGGCCCCATTTCGACGAGGCCTCGGGCGGGCTGATGAGCCAGGCCATGGGCCAGGACTATGACCTGCTGCTGGGCCGTCGGACCTACGAGATCTTCGCCGCCTACTGGCCGACGATGGACAATGAGATCGGCCGCACCTTCAACGCCGTCAGGAAGTACGTGGCGGCCGGCCCCGACACGCCCATGACCTGGGCGCACAGTCACAGGCTGGAAGGCGACCTGATCGAGGCTGTCCGCGTGTTGAAGGCGACGGCGGGACGGGACCTGTTGATCCAGGGCTCGAGCGAGCTGGTGCAAGCCCTGTTGGGAGTGGGGCTGATTGATGAACTGACCACCCTCACCTTCCCCATCATGCTGGGCCGGGGAAAGCGGTTGTTCGACAGCGCGGCCAGCCCGCGCAGCTGGGTGCTGGAACAGAGCGTCCCGTCCTCAACCGGCGTAGTCGTCAATCGCTACCGACTGGCGGGCGAGGTCGAGACCGGCAGCTTCGCCGAACAGGAGCCCGGGCCCGCCGAACTCGAGCGCCGGGCGCGCTGGGCTCAGGAGGACCGGGCCTAGCGGGCGACGGTGGTCGGAAAGGCCCGCCCCAGAGCCTGTGCCATCCCCTGTTGGGACAGCAGGAAGACCGCTTCGCGCTGGTGGTAGTTGTTCGACAGGACGATCACCGTGATGTCCTCGTCCGCCTGATAGGTGACCAGATTGCGGAAGCCGGACCAGCTGCCGGTATGGAAGATCTGGTTGTCCGTGAATTCCGGCCGTACCTGTCGGCCGAGTTCCTTCTCGTAGAGGCCATATCCCCACAGCCGGCGCGGCTTGCCGCGTTCATCGGGCGTGTCCTCCGGCGCATGGTCGGCGATCATCTGCCGGTAGCTTTCCGGCGAAAGCACATGGCCGTGGTGCAGGGCGCGCTCCCAGATGAGCAGGTCGTCCAGCGTCGAGTAGAGGGCGCCGGCGCCGTAGACGATGCTGACGTTGGCGTCAGGCTGCGGCGTGACGCCTCCGGCCAGGTTGGCGTAGCCCATGGCCATGTCGACGCCGCCGTCATCGTAGCCGGTCTCCGTCATGCCCAGGGGCGTGAAGAACGCCGTCCGGAGGTAGTCCTGAAAATCCTGTCCGGTGATCTCTTCGACCACAGCGGCCAGCAGGTTGAAGCCGGCGTTGTCGTACCGCACCTTGGTTCCCGGAGCGAACTGAAGCCCGTACCGCTTTGAGTCTTCTGTCAATTGCTCAAGGGTCGCCGGGGTTACGCGGCGCACGCCCCAGCCGGGGCGGGCCATGAGGTCCGGAATGCCTGAGGTGTGCGACAGCAGGTGGCTCAGCCGGATCGGCGCCCAGGCCGCCGGACAGGGCTGGATATACCGGCAGACCGGGTCGCTTACCGACAGACGTCCTTCGTCCTGGAGGCGCAGGATTGCGGCGGCGGTGAACTGCTTGCTGACCGAAGCCAGGCGGAAGCGGGTGTCGAGCGCCATCCGGCGATCCTCGGCCCGGTTCGCCCAGCCGTAGACCTGACGGAACAGGACCTGATCGCCCCTGGCCACCAGAACTCCGCCGCTGAATTGGCCCGTGGCGCCCCAGCGGTCCAGTTGCGCCTTCAGGTCGGGAAGGCCTTCGACGGCCACGATGGGCGGGCGCGGCGGCAGCGGGTCCGGTTCAGTCGTAGCGGCAGCCGGCTTCCGGGTGAGGTGGAAACCGACCAGACCGATCACGGCGACGCAGAGCAGCGCCAGGACGCCGAGGGTCAGCCGGGGATGATTGCCGGCGCGACGAGGGACGTTGAACACCGAACGCGAACTCTCAGACGTCGTAATCCAGCCCGAACTGGGCGTACAGGGCGCGGCTGTCCTGCCATTTGGGATCGACCTTGACGGTCAGGAACAGGTGCACCTGACGGTCCAGGAGCTCGGTCAGCTCCTCGCGCGCCTTCTGGCCGATCCACTTCAGGGTCTGGCCGCCCTTGCCCAGAACGATCGGGCGCTGGCTTTCCCGTTCGACATAGATGGTCTGCTCGATCCGGGCCGAGCCGTCCGGGCGGTCCTCGAAGGCCGTCGTTTCGACCGCGGCCGAGTATGGCAGCTCCTCGTGAACGCGCAGATAGACCTTCTCGCGGGTGATTTCAGCCGCCAGCACGCGCATCGGCACGTCGGCCGATTGGTCCTCCGGGTAGAGCCACGGTCCCTCGGGCATGGCTTCGGCTAGACGGCGGCCGAGATCGTCGACGCCATCACCGCTCAGGGCCGAGATCATGAAGACCTCGCTGTAGACGCCGGTGTCGTACAGGGCCGCTGACAGGGCCAGCAGGCTGTCGCGACGCATGCCGTCGATCTTGTTCAGCGCCAGGATGACCTGTTTTCCGGCCTCCTTGAGGGCGGAGATGATGGTCTGGGTGTCCTCGGCCGAGCGGCGGTCCGCCGCCGTGCCGTCCCTGGTCTCGGCGGCGATGTGCGAGGCCGCGTCGATCAGGTGCACCACCACGTCGGCGTCGTCGGCTCCGCCCCAGGCCGAGGCCACCATGGCGCGGTCCAGACGGCGGCGCGGGCTGAAGATGCCGGGGGTGTCGACGAGCACGATCTGGGCGTCGCCGTAGAGGGCGATGCCCCGCACCGGGAACCGGGTCGTCTGCACCTTCTGGGTGACGATCGAGACCTTGGTCCCGGTCAGGCGGTTGACCAGCGTGGACTTGCCCGCGTTGGGAGCGCCGATAATGGCGGCGAAGCCGGCATGCTGGGTCTGGGGGTCGGTCAAATCACGCCTTCACGTTGGAGCAGGGCCGTCGCGGCCGCTTTCTCCGCGTCCTGACGTGATCGCCCCTGTGCGGTCAAGGGCGGATATCCGGCTACGCTTGCCTCGACGGTGAAAGTCGGCGCGTGATCGGAGCCGGTCCGCTGGACGATATTGTAGGTCGGCAGCGCCCTGCCCTGCTTCAGCGCCCACTCCTGCAGGGCCGATTTCGGGTTGGTCAGGGCCTTCTTCGGATTGGCTGCGAACTCCGGCTGCCAGGCGTGATCGAAGACCTTGCGGGCCGCCTCGATGCCGCCATCCAGCCAGATGGCGGCCAGCAGGGCCTCCATGGCGTCGCCCAGAACGCCCTCACGTCGACGGCCGCCCTGTTTGGCCTCGCCGGGCGACAGGCGTATGGCCGGGCCGACGCCCAGCCGTTCGGCGACCCGCGCGCAGGCGGCCTTGTCGACGAGCGCGTGAAGCCGGGCCGACATGTCGCCTTCGTCGGCTTCGGGGAAGTCCCGCACCAGCCGGTCGGCGACCAGGAGGCCCAGCACCCGGTCGCCGAGAAACTCCAGACGCTGGTTGTCGAGGAAGGGGCGGCCCCGCGCGTCGCGCTCGGCGCCCTCGCCGACGCTGGCGTGGGTCAGGGCCTGCTCAAGCAGGTCCGGGGCCCGGAAGTCATGGCCGAGGTTGCGCGCAAGCGCACGAACAGCCTCGGCCCGTCGGTCCGCCATCAGTGCAGGACTTTGAACCAGCGGCTCAGGCGGACCTTGGTGAACCAGCTGACCGGATTGCCGAACGAGGCGCCCTCGTTCCACGAGAACAGGATGATCTCGGCCTTGCCGATCAGGTTCTCGGCTGGAACCAGTCCGACCCCGCCCTGGGCCGGCGACACACGGCTGTCGCTCGAGTTGTCGCGGTTGTCGCCCATCATGAAGTAATAGCCGGCCGGGATCTCGAACACCGGGGTGTTGTCCAGCTCATTGTCCGCACCGAAATCCTGAACGCGGAAGGTCTTCGATCCGTCAGGGAAGGTCTCTTCCAGCTGGATCACCGGCAGTCCGTACATATTGGTCACGTCCTGATCCGTCAGGGTCACGTCGCGGACCGGCTGGCCGTTGATGTGCAGGACGTTGTCGATCATCTGGACCCGGTCGCCGGGCAGGCCGATCAGGCGCTTGATGTAGTCGGTCTTGTTGTCGCTCGGCAGCTTGAACACCACGATGTCGCCGCGCGCCGGCGCGCGGCTGACGCCCGGCAGGCTGATCCGGCCGTCGAAGAGCGAGGGGCTGCCGATGATCGAGTGTTTCGAATAGCCGTAGGACCACTTCGACACGACGATGTAGTCGCCCTGGTAGAGGTTCGGCTCCATCGAGGCCGACGGGATGGTGAAGGGCTGGAACAGCAGGATCCGCAGGACCATGGCGATCAGCAGCGCGACCGCGATGGTCTTGCCGATTTCCCACAGCTCTCCGAGCAGGCCCTTGGGCGCGTCCTTCTCCTTTTTGGCCTTCTTGCCGCGGGCGTAGACCGGCGTGGAATCGACGTCCTCGAACGGTGCGTCTCCGGCATCGCTCCAGATCGGACGCTTCTGCTCCGTGCTCGCGGCGGCAGCGGTGACGCCTGCGACGGCTGCAGCAGCAGCGACGTCGGAGCCGTGCGCTTCCGCCGGCGTCTCATGCGACGTTTCGGCGTGCGCCGGAGCCTGCGCCGCCTCGTCGGTCACAGCCTCGACGGCGGCCGGCGCGGCATGCGTCTCGACAGCCGCGTCTTCAGGATGGGCTTCGGCCGGCTCCGGCGTGTCGGCGATTTCCGCAGACGTATGGGGGGCTTCGTCGGCGACGGCCTCTGCAGCGACGGGCGCGGCGTGCGCTTCGGCGTCATCGTGGCTGTCAACCGCCGCCACGTGCTCATGCGTGTCATGGCTCTCTGACGAGGGCGTGTGGTGATCTTCAACGGCCGCGACCACCTCGACCGACGCATCGTGACCGGCGTCCTCGTGGCCGGCTTCGGCCGCGGGCGCGTCCGCTTCGGGGGCGTGGCTGTCCGCGGCGGCTTCCGGCGCAGCGGCTTCATGATGGTCGGCGTCGTGGCCGGCGTCATGGGCCGTGTCGGCGGCGTGATCGTCGTGCGGCTTGTGTTCGTCGCTCATGTGAACCCTGTCCCCCAGCCGCTTTGCGCGGTTTTCAGCGGGCCAAGCGGTATAACGTGATTAAGCCACGGGCAAGGCTTCGATCACCACGAATGCGAGGGCGTAGGGATGCTCGTCGCTGAGAGTGAGATGTATGCGGACATCATGTCCCGGAGGCGTCATACGCGCCAGCCGATCCGCCGCCGGACCGGTCAGCGCCAGGGTGGGCTGTCCGGAGGGGAGATTCACCACCCCCATGTCCCGCCAGTAGACGTCCGCACGCATCCCGGTGCCCAGGGCCTTGGCGCAGGCCTCCTTGGCGGCGAACCGCTTCGCATAGCTCCAGGCCGGGTCCGGCTTGCGATCGGAACGCGCCTGCTCGAGCGGGGTGAAGCACCGCGTCTTGAAACGCTCGCCGAACCGATCCAGCGAGGTCTGGATTCGCCGGATATCCGACAGGTCGGCGCCGACTCCGAGGATCATCGGGCCGCATCCATGGCGGCGCGCATCCGGTGGATCGCCGCGGTCAGGCCGACGAAAACCGCCTCGCCGATCAGGAAATGGCCGATGTTCAGTTCGCGAACCTCCGCAATCGCCAGCATGTCGGCGGCGGTGACGTAGTCGAGTCCGTGACCCGCGTGGACCTCCAGTCCCAGGTCGGCCGCGCGGCGGGCGGCGTCCCGCAGGCGTTCGAACTCCGCTGTCCGGGCGTCGCCGGACAGATGACAATAGCGTCCGGTATGGAACTCCACGACCTGGGCGCCGACCTCGGCGGCGGCCTGGACCTGCTCCAGCGACGGCTCGATGAAGAGCGAGACCCGGATACCGGCCTCGGCGAGGGCCTTTACGACCGGTCCGATGCGGGCGTCGTGGCCGGCGACGGCGAGCCCGCCCTCGGTCGTGACCTCCTCACGCCGCTCCGGCACCAGACAGGCTGCGTGCGGCTGGTGACGCAGGGCAATGGCCAGCATCTCCTCCGTCACCGCCATCTCAAGGTTCAGCGGCTTTCCCGCCTCAGCGCAGAGCAGGCTCAGGGCGGCGATGTCGGCGTCGGTAATGTGCCGGCGATCCTCGCGGAGGTGGGCGGTGATGCCGTCCGCCCCGGCCGCCAGGGCTTCGCGGGCCGCGCGGACCGGATCGGGATGGGCGCCGCCGCGGGCGTTCCGCACCGTGGCGACGTGATCAATATTGACGCCCAGCCGGACGGGATCAGCCATTCGTCAGCCCTTCGACAGGCGCCGGCTGCCCGGATCCTCGACCGGGATCGCAGCCAGTTCGGGCGGCAGGGCGTCGGCCGGATAGGCGGGGACGTCCAGGGTCGCCAGGGCGATCAGGGGCACGCCCACGTCAGCCCGTCCGCCGGAGCGGTCCACGATGCAGGCGGCGGCGACGACCTCGCCCCCGGCGGCGTTGATGGCGGCGATGCATTCGCGCGAGCTCAGACCCGTGGTGACGATGTCCTCGACCATCACGACCTTCTGGCCCGGCTCGACGTGGAAGCCGCGACGCAGCTTGAACGCGCCGTCCACCCGCTCGACGTACATCGACGGGACCTTGAGCCAGCGGGCGGTTTCGTAACCGGGGATGATGCCGCCCACGGCGGGCGAGATGGCGACGTCGACCGGGCCGACGGCCGCGAGGATCTTCTCCGCCAGCGCCTTGCACAGGCGGGCGCAGCGTTCCGCGTCCATGAAGACGAGGTTCTTCTGCAGGAAGGTCGGGCTGTGCAGGCCGGACGAGAGGACGAAATGGCCTTCGCGCAGGGCGCCGGCGGCACGGAATTCGTTGAGAACGTCTTCGGAGGTCATGACCCTCCCCTACTCTCTAGCCGTCCCGCTTTGAAGGGCCGGTTGATGCGGATCGGCGCTGTTTTCACCGCCGGGGTTCAGGCCGCGGGCCAGAAGCTCGGCCCAGGCCCCCTCCGCGTCCTCAGCGAAGCTGATCAGCTCCAGATCGGCGGGCGCGACCATTCCGTGCTCGACGAGCGCGTCAAAGCCGACAACGGCCTTCCAGTAGGCTTCATCCACCAGCACGATCGGGATCGCGCGCTCCTTGCCGGTCTGGCGGAGGGTCAGGATTTCGAACAGTTCGTCGAAGGTGCCGAAGCCGCCCGGGAAGACCACCAGGGCGTTGGCGCGCATGGCGAAATGCATCTTGCGCATGGCGAAGTAGTGGAAGCGGAACGTCAGCTCCGGCGTCGACCAGGGGTTCGGCTCCTGCTCGTGCGGCAGGGTGATGTTGAAGCCGATCGAGGGCGCGCCGACGTCGTGGGCGCCCCGGTTGGCCGCGCCCATGATGCCCGGTCCGCCGCCGGTGGCCACGACATTGTCGCGCGGATGACCGACGTCGCCGCGCATCGCGCCGCCCCGCTCGGAGGCGATTCGACCGAATTTGCGCGCTTCCGCGTACCAGCGGGCATGGTGCGGACCGGCGTCCTCCCCGACGCGGGCGCTGCCGAAGACCACGATGGTCGACCGGACGCCCCAGGCCTTCAGCGCCTGCTCGGCCTTTTCGTATTCCATCAGGAACCGGGCGCCGCGCATGGCTTCGCTCAGGACGAAATCCTGATCGAGGGCGGCGATGCGGTAGGAAGGAGACGCCAGCTGGGCGGCGTTGGACGGACGTTCTTCACTCACCCGCGGGCGCGCTCCACAGACTCGACGGACGGATTGGCGCGCAGGGCGGCCATGATCATGGTCGCGTGGCGGGCGTCCTCGACCTCGACATCGATCTCCACGTCGAAGAAGTCCTGCTGCCGGTGGCTCATGACCAGGTTCAGGATGTTTCCGCCCGCCTCGCCGATCAGGGTGGCGACCTGGCCGAGAACCCCGGGCGCGTTCTTGATCGTGGCGTGCAGCCGGGCGGCGGCCACCGCCCCCTGCTCCGCCTGCGGCGTCCATTGCAGGTCCTGCCAGACCGAGTCGTCGTCGGCGAAATCCGCCAGACGCTGGCAATCGATGGTGTGGACGGTCAGGCCGACGTCGGGCTCCATGATCCCGACGATGCGGTCACCCGGCACCGGCGAGCAGCACTGGCCGAAATGCACGCTGACCCCCGGGGTCAGCCCGCCGCCGCGGACGAACAGGCGAGCCTGGTCATCCGCGATCCGCTTGCGGTCCGGCCCCGCCTTCAGACGCCCCTTGAGCGCGGGGAACAGGGTCTCTCCGACCTTGGCGGCCGACAGCCGTCCCCTGCCGATGGCTTCGAAGAGATCGTCTTCCGACGCGACGGCCAGCGTCTCCAGCGCAGGCTTCAGCGAAACCTCGTCCAGAGCCTTGCCCGCACGGGCCAGGGTTTGTTCCAGCGTCGCCCGCCCCAGCTTCTGGAACTCGCCGCGCTCGGAGGTGCGGATGTGACGACGGATAGCCGACCGGGCGCGTCCGGTGACGGTCAGCGAGCGCCAGTCCGCCGGGATCTCCCGCTTGGCGCCGCGGATGATCTCGACGACGTCGCCGTTCTGCAACTGGGTGCGCATCGGCTTCAGCTCGCCGTTCACCTTCACGCCGACGGCGGAATCGCCGACTTCGGTGTGGACGGCGTAGGCGAAGTCCAGCGGCATGCCGCCGCGCGGCAGGGTGATCAGGGCCCCCTTCGGCGTGAAGACGAACACCTGGTCCAGGTACATTTCGAGCTTGGCGTGCTCGACCCAGTCCTCGCCGCCCTCGCCGTGCTCGATCACCTGCACCAGATGGCGGAGGTTCTGAAGCGGGTCGCGGCCGCCGTCCTTCTCCATAGCTTCGCGGTCGAACCCGTAGGACTTGTTCTTGTAGGCCCAGTGGGCGGCCACCCCGTCCTCGGCCACCCGGTTCATGGCCTCCGTCCGGATCTGCATCTCGATGCGCAAGCCGCCGGGGCCTACGATGGTGGTGTGCAGGGAGCGGTAGTTGTTCGACTTCGGCGTCGAGATGAAGTCCTTGAACCGTTCGGGGACCATCGGCCAGGCGCGGTGAATCACGCCCAGCGCCCGGTAGCAGTCGTCCTCGGCCTCGACGATGACGCGGAAGCCGTAGATGTCGGACAGGGACGAGAAGCCCACGGACTTGCGCTGCAGTTTGCGCCAGATCGAATAGGGCGTCTTCTGACGGCCCAGGACGCGCGCGGTGACGCCGGCCTCGGCCAGGACCCGTTCGACCTCCCGGGACACGCCGTCGATGGCGCGTCCGTGCTCCAGCTTGAGGGCCTCAAGGCGTCGCTCGATCGCCGTGCGGGCGGTCGGGTTCAGGTGCTCGAACGCGAGCTCTTCCAGCTCGGAGGCGATGGAGTGGATGCCGATGGAGCGCCCCAGCGGCGCATAGACTTCCAGAGTCTCGCGGCTGATCCGCTCGCGTTTCTCGGGCTTCACATATTGAAGCGTCCGCATGTTGTGCAGACGGTCCGCCAGCTTCACCAGCAGGACGCGGACATCCCGGCTGATGGCGAGGATGAATTTGCGCAGGTTCTCGGCCTGCCGCGTGTGTTCGGCCTGGAGTTCCAGCCGGGAGAGTTTGGTGACGCCCTCGACCAGGACGGCGACCTCCTCGCCGAACATCTGCGCGATGTCGTCCCGGGTGGCGGAGGTGTCCTCCACCACGTCATGCAGCAGGGCCGTGACGATGGTGGCCGTGTCCAGCCGGTAGTCGGTCAGGATGCCGGCGACCTGGATCGGGTGGGCGAAATAGGGATCGCCCGAGGCTCGCAGCTGCGAGCCGTGCATCTTCATCGCATAGACGTAGGCGCGGTTGAGAAGGTTCTCATCCGCGGTCGGGTCATAGGCTCTGACGGCCTCCACCAGCTCGAACTGACGCAGCACCTTGCTGCGCGCGGGCTCCGGAGTCTTGACCGGAGCCGACGCGTCGGCGGGATCGTTCAGGTTGGCAGCTTCGGGTGTCGGCGCGGACTGCCGCGCCGGCAGGATGGTGATACCGTTGGCGGGGTCGGCCGTCAGTATCGCTCCTCCTGCCCGCCGTCGCGGTCGCTTTGCAGCGCGCGGATCAGCTCGGCTTCCGCCATGTTCATGTGCTGCGGCTCGGCCAGCAGCGCCACGGTCTCGGCTTCGTCTTCCGCCTCGGTCCGTTCATCAACGCGCTGCAGCGTGGTGATGATGTTTTCCTTCAGGTCTTCCGGCTGGACGGTGTCGTCCGCCAGTTCGCGAAGGGCGACGACGGGGTTCTTGTCGTTGTCGCGGTCGATCGTCAGGGCGGCGCCGTTGGCGATATTGCGGGCGCGGTGACCGGCCAGCAGCACCAGACCAAAACGGTTGGGCACCTTCTCGATGCAATCTTCGACAGTGACGCGGGCCATGAATTTCCTCGGACGCGGGGTAGAACCGCGCAAAATATAGATGTGGGCCACTTTGTGCAACGCCACATGGGCGTATTTTGGGCCGTTGTCCGGGCGTGCGCCCGTTTGCGCCGCCTCGCCTCAGGCGGTCGGCGAAACCGCCGGCGCCGGCGCGGGGTCCACGACCGTCGTTGCGGAGCCGGACGGCTCCGTCGAGGGCGACATCATCAGCAGGACGCCGAGGGCGATGCCGACGACCGGCCCGATATAGGCCCAGTAGCGGGTCGGGATGAAGAACAGCGAGCCGGCGTTGCGACGCACAACGATTCTTTGGCCGGTCTGCTCGTCGATAAAGGCGCGGGATTCACCGCTCTCGATCTTTCGGGCCAGAAGGAAGGACCCCAGGCCGCAGCCGAGGCCGCCCATGATGACGATCACGGCCAGTCCGATGTCGCCTTCCTGCGGGAACAGGCCCGCGACCGGAATGCCGACGACGCAGCCGACGATGAAGAAGAGCAGGACCAGGATGCCCCAGCCGGACCAGATCAGAATCATGGATTTCCCCCTGCGTCATACTGACGCTTGTCCCTGTCTAGCCTTCGCGCGGCGGTAGCGAAAAGGCCCTGGAGAACATCGCCTCGCGAAGATCCGGTCCTGTTGGAATAATGCCTCACTGCAGAGGATGCGCATCCCGACCGATCTCGGCGAACCGGGCCAGTTCGGCGGCGCGCCGGCCGGAAACCGGGTCGATCCAGTCCGGCGCGATTTCAGCCAGCGGCCCCATGACAAAGAGGCGTTGGTGCGCGCGGGGGTGCGGCAGGATCAGGCCCTCCAGGTCTCCCGACAGCCGGCCGTAGGCGATCAGGTCCAGATCAAGGGTCCGGGGGGCGTTGGCGGTGGACCTCTGCCGTCCGAAGGCGTCCTCGATCCGTCCCAGCACCCGCATCAGGGCGCGGGCGTCGTGGGCGGTGCGCACGATCACCACCCCGTTCAGGAACGGCGGGTCCGCCGGGTCCGGCCAGGCCTTCGAACTCCACCACGACGACCGGGCGACGATGTCGATCCCTTCGGTGCGGAAGCGGGCCAGAGCGGCTTCCAGCGCCTCCCGGCAATCGGCCCAGGCCCCCTTGTCATTGCAGCCCAGCGCGACGATCACGGCGGTGTCCGGATCAGGCTCGCCATCTATTTCGACGGGGAGCCGGACACCCATGTTTTCGGAGCCCTTTTCCATGACGCCCAATCCCGCTGACCGCACCGCCCTGTTCATCGACGGCGCCAATCTCTACGCCGCCGCCAAGGCGCTGAACACTGACCTCGATTTTCGCAAGCTGGTCGAGATGTATCGCGCAAGGGGCGATCTGGTTCGCGCCCTCTACTACACCGCTGTGATCGAGGGCGAGGAGTTCTCCCCGATCAAGCCGCTGGTGGACTGGCTCGACTACAACGGCTTCAGCGTGGTCACCAAGCCGGTGAAGCGCTTCACCGACGCCCAGGGCCACACGCGCACCAAGGGCAATATGGATATCGAGATCGCGGTCGACATGCTGGAGCTCGCGCCGCGGCTGGATCACGCCGTACTGTTCTCCGGCGACGGGGATTTCCGGCGTCTGGTGCAGGCGGTGCAGGCCAGGGGGGTGAAGGTCACCGTCGTCTCGACCGTGAAGAGCCAGCCGCCCCAGATCGCCGACGAACTGCGCCGGCAGGCCGACGCCTTCGTCGATCTTGGCGACCTGCTCGGCGAGATCGGCCGCCCCCGTCACTCGGGCGGCGCGCCGCTGCGGGACTGACGGCGCGGGTCGGGGTGTGGTCAGGGCGCCACGGGGACAGGTCCCCGCAAAACCCTGATCCCTATCCGCGGAACGCGCCCCGGCCGACCACGTTGAGAGGACAGCTTTGGAGGCTGTCATGATCAGGGGCAACGGGGTCTTCTCCCCCCGCGAACGGAAAACCGCAATCATCACGCTGCTGGCCGCCGCCGCGATCGCGGCCGGGGGTGTGTTCCTGCAGCCGCTTCTCAAGCCGTCGCTGGGGCCGGGCGGCGCGGACGCCTACGCGGCCGCCCCTAGCCAGGGCATCCTCGACGCCGTTCCGCTGGGCTGACGCCGCCTTCAGGCGCGCTTCGGACTCGCTGGGCCGGGGGCGGGGCGACCCCGCCTCAGCCCCGCTCCTTCATCAGTCGCGCCTTGTCGCGCTGCCAGTCGCGTTCGGCGCTGGCCTCGCGTTTGTCGTGCAGCTTCTTGCCCTTGGCCAGCGCGATCTCGAGCTTGGCCTTGCCGGATTCATTCAGGTACAGCCGCACCGGGATGATGGTCTGGCCGTCGCGCTGGACGGCGCCGATGAACCTGTCGATCTGTTTGCGATGCAGCAGCAGCTTCCGGTGGCGGCGCGGCTCATGGTTGAACCGGTTCGCCTGCTTGTAGGGCGGGATGTCGGCGTTCACGAGCACGATCTCCCTGCCCTCCACCGCCGCATAGGATTCGGCGATGTTGGCCCGGCCGTCGCGCAGAGCCTTGATCTCGGTCCCGAGCAGGGCGATGCCCGCCTCGGTGTAATCCTCGAGGAAGTAGTCGAATTTGGCGCGCCGGTTCTCGGCGATCACCTTCATCTTGGGTTTGTCGGAGGCCATGCGCCCTTCAGTCCTGTCAGAGCCCGGCGGCGGCCATGGCGCGGTCGATCGCCGGCTTCACAGCCTCGGCGGTCGGGGCCAGCGGAAGACGGACCTCTTCGGTGCAGAAGCCCAGCCGGGACAGGGCGTATTTGGTGGGCGACGGCGAATTGTCCAGGAACAGGCCCTTGTGAAGGTCGATCAGGCGATCCTGCCAGTCGCGCGCAGAGGCGTAGTCGCCGGCCGCTGCGGCGTTGTGCAGGGCCACCATGCCTTCCGGCGCGACATTGGACGTGACCGAAATGACCCCGACGCCGCCGTGGGCGTGATAGCCGAGATAGCTGGGGTCGTCGCCGGAGATCAGGTCGAACTGGCCATCGATGTTGGCCCGCATCCAGCTGACCCGGGACAGGTCGCCGGTCGCGTCCTTGATGCCGACGATGTTCGGATGGACGGCCAGTCGGGCGACGGTTTCGTTGGCCAGATCCACGCCGGTCCGACCGGGAACATTGTACAGCAGGACCGGAAGCTGGACGGCGTCGGCGACGGCTTCGAAATGAGCGGCCAGACCGGCCTGCGAGGGCCGGTTGTAGTAGGGCGTCACAACCAGCGCCCCATCGGCGCCGACGGTCTTGGCGTGGCGGACCAGATCGATCGCCTTGTCGGTCGAGGACGAACCGGCTCCGGCGATGACGCGCACGCGTCCGGCGGCGATCTGGACGCAGAGCTCCACAACCCTTTGATGCTCCTCGGGATGCAGCGACGCGCTCTCGCCCGTGGTGCCCATCGGCACGACCCCGTGAACCCCGGCCGCGATCTGGCGTTCGAGCAGGCGGGTGAAGGCGGCTTCGTCCACCTTTCCGTCACGAAGTGGTGTGATCAGGGCGGTGATCACGCCCTTGAACAAGGGGGCGGTCATTGAAACGATGGTCCTGCGTGGAGTTGGGCGATAGTCGCCTGAAAATGAAGCGCCGGAGGGTAGGTCGCCGGTCCGGCGACCGCAACCGCGACGAATGGGAATCGGACACGGAATGATCGGAATCAGCCTGGCGGCCGCATTGGCCCTCGCTCCCGCGCCCGAGGCCCTGCTGTCGCAGGAAGTGCCCTACTACGCCGCCACGCCCGGCAATCCGGCCAGCACCCAGCCCCGGACGCTCAACGACCAGGATACGGCGCTTTTCCGCCAGGGGCTTGCCGCCGCCCGCGCCCGTGACGTCTCCGGCGCCCGCGCCGCCATGGCGCAGATCGGCGATCCGGCCGCGCGCAAGCTGGTCGAGTGGGCGCTTCTGGACACCAGCGCCGAGCGGATGAGCTGGGGCGAGTTGTCGGACGTCGAGGCCCGTTTCGCCGGCTGGCCGCGCGCCGCGAGCCGTCGCCAGGCCGCCGAACGGGCGCTGGACCGCGGCTATGCGGGCCCTGACGCCGCCCTGGCCCTGTTCCGGCAGGACGCCCCGACGACGGTGCAGGGTGCGATCGCGCTGGCCGACGCCCTCGATCAGCGCGGGCGGGGCGATGAGGCGCGACGGCTGATCAGGGACTGGTGGCGCACCCGGACCTTCGAGGCCGATCAGCAGGCGCGCGTCCTGACGCGCTGGGGGTCGATCCTGACCGGGGACGATCATGAAACCCGGCTCAACATGCTTCTGCTGGGGCCGCACGGCCCGGCGACCCGCGCCATGGTGAGCCTGGTCTCGCCCGAGCGGCAGGCGGTCGCCAACGCCGTCATCGCGCTGCGGACGGCCTACAGTCCGGACGCCATCGTGGCCGGCCTGACGCCGGCGCAGGCGATCGAGCCGACGGTGGCCCTGGAGCGGGTCCGGATTCTGCGCTCCCAGAATCGCCAGTCGGAGGCCTTCCCCCTGCTCCGGTATCTGCCGTCGGCGCCGGACTCGACCGACGCGCAGAACACCCTGTGGTCGGAACGTCGGAACTATTTCCTCGACGCCCTGCAGGCCCGGAACTGGCAGGCCGCCTATGACGCGTTCAACGGGCATGGCTTCCCCGGCGGGGACCGGAAGGTGGACGCCGAGTTCTTCGCCGGCTGGGTCGCCTTGGTGAAGCTGAATGATCCGGCGCGCGCCGCAGGACATTTCGAGACCCTGAGGCAGACGTCGTCGACGCCCATCACCCAGGGACGCGCGCTCTACTGGCTCGGCCGCGCGGCGGAGGCGCGGGGCGCCACGCCGTCGGCGGTGGACTACTATCGGGCCGGCGCGCGCCACATCCAGACCTTCTACGGGCAGCTCGCCGCCGAGAAGGCCGGCCAGACCGTCATCAATCTGCCGGTGGATCCGGTGCCCTCCGAGAGGGACCGGACGGCGTTTGAAGGCAATGAGGTGGTTCGCGCCTGGCGCATCCTGGGGGAAACCGGAGAGGCCAGCCTCTTCCGGGTCTTCGCCTACCAGCTGGATGACGACGTCCCGACCATCGAGCAACTGGCCCTGATGATGGACACGTCGCGAGGCTACGGCGAGGGCTTCACCGCCATGATGATCGGTCGCGCGGCCAGCCAGCGCGGCTACCTGCTTCCCGAGCGGCAATATCCGATCCGCGTCCCGCCGGTCGTGCCGGGCGCCGCGCCGCTGGAGTTCACCCAGGCGATCACCCGACAGGAATCCAGCTTCGATCCGCGGGCGCGCTCGCACGCCAACGCCCGGGGCATGATGCAATTCCTGCCGGCGACCGGACGCGGCGTCGCTCGCCAGCTGGGCCTGCCCTTCAGCGAGGAGCGGCTCTACGATCCGGACTTCAACATGACGCTGGGCAGCTTCCACCTCGGCGACCTGATGAACAATTTCAACGGCTCGATGCTGCTGACCACGGTCGCCTACAACGCCGGTCCCGCGCGCCCGCCTCAGTGGGTCGCGCGCTGTGGCGATCCGCGCGCAGGTTCGACCGATCCGATTGATTTCATTGAGTGTGCGCCGTTCACCGAAACCCGCAACTACATGATGCGGGTCATGGAGAACATGCAGATCTACAAGGCGCGCCTGAACGGCGGGGCGGCGACCCTGACCCTCACCCAGGATCTTCGTCGGGGCATTCCGCGGGGGCCGCAGGCCTATACTGCGGTGACGGGCGAGGAACCCTATCGCACCCCGGAGCCCGAGCCGGGCGAGTAGCGGCGGCGGGACAGCAGGGGCCCGTCGGGCCCTTCGATCCAGCGGGCGTCCAGAGCGAAGACGGACGACAGGACTTCGGGTGTCAGCGCCTCCAGCGGAGGCGCGTCCGCCCGCACCGCGCCCTGCTCCAGAACGATGACCCGATCCGCATAGCGTGCGGCCAGGTCGAGGTCGTGCAGGCTGGCCAGCACTGCCTGCCCCGCCCCGGCCCGCGCCTTCAAACGGTCCAGCACGAGCAATTGCGCATCCGGGTCCAGGCCGGCGACAGGTTCGTCGGCCAGCAGGGCGGCGGCGGGCGCGGCCAGTGCACGCGCCACCAGAACACGCGCCCGCTCGCCACCCGACATCTCGGCCACGCCGCGATCCGCGAGATGGTCGATCGCCAGCTCCCGCAGCGCCTCTCTGGCCCGTGCGACGGACGCCGGGCCCGACAGGAAGGGGGCGCCGAGCGCGGCGATCTCGACCGCCGGGAGGTTCCACGCGATCCGCCCGTCCTGGGGCAGATAGCTGATCCTGGCCGCCCGTTCGCGGGACGACAGGCGGGACAGGGCGACGCCGCCGAGCCGGACCTCGCCTGAACCGAGAGGCAGGAGGCCCGCAAGGGCGCGGATGACGCTGGACTTCCCCGCCCCGTTTGGGCCGACGACGATAACCAGCTCGCCGGAAGCGACCGTCAGGTCCACATCCGCCAGCACATCCCGCTGGCCGAGGCGGGCCGTCGCTCCGAGCAGGGCGAGCGCGCTCACAGTCGCCACTCCCGCGCCGCGCGCCAGGCGATCAGGGCGAACAGGGGAGCGCCGACGAGGGCGGTGAAGACGCCCAGCTTCAGTTCCTGGTCCGTCGGGGTGATGCGCGCCAGAAGGTCCGCGACGATCAGGATCAGGCCTCCGGACATGGCTGACGGCGCGAGGATCCGGCCCGGATCTCCCCGCACGAGCGCCCGGACAAGGTGCGGGGCGGCCAGACCGACAAAGCCTATGACGCCCGAGACCGCGACCGCGGCGCCGGTCGCGAGCGCCGCGGCCAGAAGAGCCGTCAGGCGCAGTCGCGCCATCGGAAGGCCGGAGGTCTGCGCCGTCTCTTCCCCCAGGCTGAGCATTCTCAGCCCGGGGGCGGCCAGGGCGGACAGGACCGCGGACAGGGCCAGCAAGGGGGCGACCCACAGGACATCCACCCAGCTGCGGTTCTGCACCGAGCCGAGAAGCCAGCTCATCACCTCGGCCGAGGCGATGGGCGACGGAGACAGGTTGAAGATCAGGGCGGTCGCTGCGCCGGCGAAACTGGACAGGGCCACGCCGAACAGGATCAGGGCCTCCGGTGCGCGGACGCGGCTTGAGAAGAGGACAAGCAGGCCGCCGGCCAGTCCGGCCCCTGTCAGGGCCGCGATCTCGACCGCCCCGGGAACCACGGCGGCGCCCAGGACGATGGCGCTCGCCGCGCCGAGGGCCGCCACCGCCGACACGCCCAGCACGCCGGGATCGGCCAGCGGATTGCGGAGCAGGCCCTGCAGCACCGCTCCGGCCAGGCCGAGGGCGGCGCCCACCATCAGAGCGGTCATCGCGCGGGGCGCCCGGACGGCCCAAACGACCTCGGCCACGCCTGACGAAGGATTTGTGAAGGCCTCACCCAGCGGCAACGGGACTTCCCCGAAGCTGATCGCCAGAACCAGGGCGAGCAGGATCGCGCCGGCGAGCGCCGTGAGCAGCCGGCTCACGCCTGGCCGTCCCTCAGCAGGGCGGCGGCGTCGGCCGCGAACCAGGCCGGACAGGTCAGGGCGGCGGCCGGGAGATGCGCGGCGACCTTGCCACGCGTGGCGTTGCGAACGACCGGATGGCGCCCGGGGCCCCGCCAGTCCGCGCGTGACTGGTCAAAGAACCCGAGAACGAACCGCACGGGTGGAAACAGGGCGATCCGTTCGACGCTCACCGGCTGGAAATAGGGGCGTTCCTCGGCATTCCGGACGCCGGCGGCGCGGAAGATGGAGTCCATCAGCGTCTCCCGCCCCGCGGTGAAGCCGCCGGGCGTCAGATAGAGGGCGGTGGGCCGCGCCGGGGTCTTCGGCGCGGCCTCCGCCAGACGGGCGTCCATCCGGGCGATCAGAGCCTCACCCCGGGGGGCGGCGTCGAGAGCATGCGCGACCGCCCGGATGTTGGCGCGGATGCCGTCGAAATCGGTCGCATCCGCAATCTCGGCGGTCCGGATGTCCCGGGCCTCAAGCCGGCTCAGCAGACGCGGCTCCCCGCCCCAGTAGCGGACGACGACGTCGGGCTGGAAGGTCACCGCGGCCTCCAGCGTCGGGCGCAGGCGCAGCCGTCCCCTCGCCGCCTCCCGGAGCCAGGCGTCGGGATCGTCCGCGCGCGGCGACAGGGCCAGTTCGGCGTCCGGACGCAGGGCGAGGACATACTGGTCCGCGCACTGGTCGAGCGACATCACGCGCAAGGGGCGGGCGTCCGCCGGAACGGCGACGAGGCAGATGAGGGCGGCGACGCAGGCCGCCAGCCGCCTCAAGACTTCAGCAGGCCCGCGAAAAGCCCCTCCAGCAGGGTCGACACCAGCTGTTCCCGGTCGACCCAGTCGAAATAGGGTTTGGCGATCATCAGGGAGATGACGCCGTGGCCGCCGGCCCAGAACGCCTGGGCGGTTGTCCGGGCGTCGCTCTTGAGCCGGCCGGCGGCCTCAAGCTCCCCGATGACCTGGTGGAAGGCGCCGAACAGCTCGGCTCCCATCACCTGGGCCGCGTCCTGGGCGCCTTCACGCAGTTCGGCGGGGCTGGTCATGTAGACCAGCCGGTAGGCATTGGGATTGTGGAAGCCGAAATCGACATAGGCGCGCATCATCTTGCGCATGCGCTGTTCCGGAGACCCCGGCTCGGCCAAGGCCTGGCGGTTGACGACCAGAAGGGCGTCGAAAGTCTGCCGGCAGATCTCCTGTAGGATTTCGCCCTTCTCGGAAAAATGCATGTAGAGCGCGGTCGAGGACAGCCCGACCTCATCGGCGATCTTGCGGATCGTGGCGCCCTCATAGCCATGCTCGACGAAGATGCGTTCGGCGGCGGCGAGAATTTCGGCGCGTCGTTCATGCCCCTCGCCCTTCGGCTTGCGGGCAGACTTGGCGCTGGCGGCGGTCGTGGTCACACGCGACTCCAAAGGTCCGCCCCCTGAATAGCGACTTTCTCGCGCGGACGCCAAGCGGTTGCAAAAACGGACAACCTGACGTTACCTAAACGTGTGTAGCGCGAAACCTGCATCATTAGCGAGAAAATGGTCGTGGATACCCCGTCTAACGGGTTGTCGCGCGCTCATAGCGCGGCGTCCCGAACGCTCTCCCTCCTTCAGTGGTTGATGTTGTCGGGCGTCGTGATCCCGACCGGCTGGGTCGCGCTGCACCCGTCGCGGGACGCTCTCGACCTGATCGCATCGGCCGTGGGGATCGCCTTTCTCTGCGTCGCCGGCTGGCGATGCCTGCTGCTGGTCGCGGGGCTGCGACCGATCGCGACGGCGCCCGAGCCGGTGGTCTGGCCCCGGTACACCATCCTGGCGGCGCTCTATGATGAGGCCGAGATCGTCGAGCAACTGATCGAACGGCTGTCGCGTCTCGACTATCCGGCGGACCGCCTGCAGGGAATGCTGGTGCTTGAGGCGCGGGACGCGGCGACCCTTGCGGCGGCCCGGCGCGCGGTCCGGCCGGACTGGCTGACGATCTTCATCGCGCCGCCCGGGTCGCCGTCGACCAAGCCGAGAGCGCTCAACTGCGCGCTTCCCCATGTCACCGGCGAACTCCTGACGGTCTATGACGCGGAAGATGAGCCTGATCCGGGCCAGTTGAAGGAAGCGGCGGCCCGGTTCGTCGCGGACGGCGGGGGACGCCTGGCCTGTCTCCAGGCGCCGCTCCGGATCCGCCCGGCGTCCTGGTCGACCTCGCCCTTCATCGACGCCCAGTTCGCGGCGGAGTACGCCAGCCTGTTCGAAACAGCCCTGCCCGGCCTGACGCGGCTGGGCTTGCCCTTCCCCCTGGGCGGCACCAGCAACCATTTCAGGGTCGATGTCCTGCGCGCCGTCGGCGGCTGGGACGCGTGGAATGTCACCGAGGACGCCGACCTCGGCTTTCGTCTCTGGCGGTTGGGTTGGCGGCTCGGTGTCATCCGCCGACCGACGTGGGAGACCCCGCCGGGGCGGATCACGGAATGGCTCCCCCAGCGCACCCGCTGGCTCAAGGGCTATATGCAGACGTTCGGGGTTCACAGCCGTGACCCCGTGTCCCTGGGCCTGCGCGGCGGGGTCTCGCTGGTTCTGACGCTCGGTCTGGCGCTGGTGGCGGCGGGACTTTACGGCCCCACCCTCGCCTGGGTCTCGGCCGGCCTGCTGGTGTCGCTGGCGGCGGGGCTGCCGCCCGACGCCTCGTGGCTGGCGCTGAGCGTGCTGGTGCTGGGGGCGGCGACAGCCTGGCTGTCCTGCGCGGTCGGCGCGCGTCGCGCGGGCATCACCTACGGCGCATGGGACATGATCCGGGCTCCGGCCTACTGGTGCCTGCTCAGTCTCGCCTTCAGTCATGCCGCCTGGCGACTGGTGGTCGAGCCGTTCGCCTGGAACAAGACCCGGCATCGTCGGGAGAAGCCGGCGGCGCCGGATCACGCCGCGCTGGACGAAACCGCCCTGCCCGGCCTATCAGCGGCCCATGTCGCCGCGCCTGAATCCCTCACCTGAAACCCTCGTCACCCGGGGATGGGAAGACTATGCCCTGCTGGACAGCGGAAACGGTCTGAAACTTGAGCGATATGGCCGCTTCACCGTGGTCCGGCCCGAGCCGCAGTGCTTCTGGGCGCCGCGCGATCCGCAGGCCTTCGAGCGCGCCGACGCTACCTTCGCCCCGCAGGCGCAGGACGAGGACGATGACGGCCGCTGGAGGTTCGCCGGCAAGCCGGTCGAGACCTTCCCCCTGGCGTGGCGCGATGTGCGCTTCACCGGCCGCTTCACCCCCTTCCGCCACCTCGCCTTCTTCCCGGAGCAGGCGGCGAACTGGGAGTGGCTGGACGCGCGGGTGCGCGAGCTGAAGAAGCCCCGTATCCTGAACCTGTTCGGCTACACCGGCGTGGCCTCGCTGGCCTGTTCGGCGGCGGGCGCCGAGGTGACCCATGTGGACGCTTCCAAGAAGTCGGTCGTCTACGCCCGCGAGAACGCCGAGCAGTCGGGGCTGGCCGATCGACCAATCCGCTGGATCGTCGAGGACTGCCGCAAATATGTGGCCCGGGAAGTCCGGCGCGGCTCGAAATACGACGGCATCATTCTCGATCCCCCCAAATACGGTCGGGGGCCGACGGGCGAGGTCTGGCGGCTGTTCGAGGACCTGCCGGGCCTGCTGAAGGACTGCGCGGCCCTGCTGTCGGATGACGCCTCCTTCCTGCTGCTGAACGCCTACGCAGCCCGCATTTCGGGCCTGTCGCTGGCGCATCTGATGACGGAAGTCACGGCGGATCGCGGCGGCGTCATCGACTGGGGCGAGCTGGCGCTGGCTGAACATGGACAGGACGGCCGGGCCATCGGCCTGAGCTTCTTCGCGCGGTGGAGCGCCTGATGTCCGATCGCCTGATCACCTCCCTGACCAATGACACGGTCAAGGCCGTGCGCGCCCTGAACATGCGCAAGGAGCGCGAGAGCACGGGCCGCTTCCTGGCCGAAGGGCTGAAGTTCATCGGCGAGGCGCTGGACCAGGGCCAGACGCCGAAGCTGCTGCTGGTCGGGATGGAGGCGCGGGAGCATCCGCTGCTGGACCGCGCCAGGGCCGAGACCCGAATGGCCGGCGGGGAAGTGATCGTGGTCACCCACCCGATCCTCGAGAAGATCAGCCGCCGCGACAACCCGCAGACCGTGCTGGGCGTGTTCGAGCAGGTCTATACGCCCCTGTCGGCCATCAACCCGAAGAGCGCGCCCTGCTGGGTGGCGCTGGAGCAGGTGCGGGACCCGGGCAATCTGGGCACCATCATCCGCACCGCGGATGCGGCGGGTTGCGGCGGGGTCATCCTGATCGACGACTGTGTGGACCCCTATTCCACCGAGGCGGTGCGG
The DNA here is from genome assembly GCF_048799765.1 of Brevundimonas sediminis. Lineage (NCBI taxonomy): Bacteria > Pseudomonadati > Pseudomonadota > Alphaproteobacteria > Caulobacterales > Caulobacteraceae > Brevundimonas > Brevundimonas sediminis. Next base: position 69,786 of record NZ_JBLYQK010000006.1, on the reverse strand, counting down.
GCGACCATGGGCTCGGTCTTCGCCGTGGCGATCGCCAGGGCCACTTCGGCCGAGTTCATCGCCTGGCGGCAGTCGTGGCCCGGCAGCGTGATCGGCACCCGGCTGGACGCCACCCACGGCTATCGCGATGCGGCGATCCAGCATCCGGCCCTGATCCTGATGGGCAACGAGCAGGCGGGCCTGACCGATACGCTGGCGGCGGCCTGCGATGTGAACGTCAAGATCCCCATGCGCGGCCGGGCCGACAGCCTGAACCTTGCCATCGCGACCGGCGTCATGGTCTATGCGGTGACCGACGCGATCTGACCGCGAAGGTGACGGGAGTTTCACTTGCCCGGACGGCCGGGCAGGTGAAGCTTCACCGCCATGCGCCCTCTCCTGCTGCTTGCCGCCCTCCTGCCCTTCGCGGGCGCTGTTCAGGCCCAGACGCCTGCGCTGACGCCGGAGGCCTACCGGGCCGACGCCCTGTCGATCGAGGGGCTGGTCAACGCCAACTACGCCTATCTGGACCGCTTCCCCGGCGGCGTCATGCCGATGACGGAGACGCTGCGGGCCGAGGCGGCGGCGGTGCATGATCGATCCACCCTGCTGCGCTACGCCGGGCATGCGATCACGGCCCTGGCCGATCACCATGCGATCACCGGCGCCTCGTTCAGCGACGACTGGGGGCTGGTCCCCAGCTACTCGGACCTCTGGATCGAGCCGGAGGGTGCGGTCTGGCGGATCACGGCCGTGCGCGAGGGCTCCCCGGCCGAGGCGGCGGGCGTGCGGGCGGGGCAGACGCTGGACGCGGTCGGCGGCGTGACCACGACCGAGGCCGTGCGGGCCTTCTGGGCCGAGCTGGGGCTGGAGCCCGGCGGTGACCGGGACGGCTACGGCGCGCGCGTGCTGGCGGCGGGCCGACGGGACCGGGCGCGGGACCTGACCATCTCGGGGCGGCGTATGCCCCTACCCAACCTCTATGCCGGTTCGACCGACAGGCCGCCGCTGAGCGTCAGCGAGGACGGGCCGATCCTGGTGATCCGCTTCAACGACTCCCTGGGTGACGGCGAGACGATCGCCGCCTTTGACGCGGCCATGGCGACGGCCCGGCCGGGGCAGCCGATCCGCATCGACCTGACCGACACCGCCAGCGGGGGCAATACCTCCGTGGCGCGGGCCGTGATGGGCTGGTTCGTGACCGAGGCCCGGCCTTACCAGATCCACAACCTGCCCTCGGAGGCGCGGGAGACGGGCGTGCCGCGCCAGTGGATCGAGCAGGTCCTGCCCCGCCCCGGCAAGCATCACGACGGCCCGGTCACCGTTCGCGCCGGGCGCTGGACCGGCAGCATGGGCGAAGGCCTGACCATCGGTCTCGCCGCCATCGGCGCCCGCACCGAGGGCGGGCCGATGGCCGGGCTGCTGGGCGCGATCTACGACTTCCGGCTCGAGCGGACCGGAATGGTGATCAAGTTCCCGGCGGAGCGGCTCTATGCGGTCGACGGAACGCCGCGGGAGGCGTTCGTGGCGGGCGCGCCCCGGTGATATGACTTCACATTTTCGGTCAGAATCAGCTCGTAATGAGCTGTTTTCAGAAAATAAAGCCTGTCACTCAGTCGGCAGGTTGTAGTCGAGGACGTAGCGGTGCTCGCCGCCCGCGATGGTCAGGTGGAAGACGCCGGTGAGGCCTTCCAACTCGCCCGTGCCGGAACCGGGGACGACGGTGATCAGCAGCTCCTGCGCGCCGCGATCCATAATGCCCCGGTGGACCAGCATGAAGGTTCCGTCGCGGCCGTCCAGCGAACCGCGCACCCGCTCCATGGCGACATAGGCGCCGGACTGCTCCGGTCCCATGGTGGCCAGCATCTCGCCCTCCCCGGTCCCGGTCAGGCCGCCGTGGAAGGTCTTGGACAGGATCATGCGGCCGGGGGTGTCGGGCGCCGCTCCTTCGGCGGGGGCGACCGGGGTGATGGAGACGTTGAACGTCCCCGAGGCCTGATGGGACACGGAAGCCTCCTGTGGCGCGAGGGAAAGGGCGATGGCGGCGAGAACAGGGGCGAGCATCACGCGTCCTCCAGATAGCTGACGCCCGGGGCCGACTTCAGGGCGCCGCGCAGGGCGCCGTCGAGGCGGTAGCGGCCGGGCAGCTTCATCTCGATCTCCCGGCGGCCGTCCAGCGACGCGACCAGATAGACCTCGCCGCCCTTTCCGCCCTCTGCGGCGGCGCGCTCCAGCCGGGTGCGCAGGGCCTGGGCGTCGGCGGCGCGGGCCGAGACGTGAATGCGCAGGCCCATGCGGCCGTCGTCGATCAGGGCGTCGAGGCGGCTGGCGTCATCGCCGAAGAACCGCACCTCGCCATCCGAGCTCTTGGCCCGAACCTTGACCATGACCGAGGCGCCCGCCTCCAGCACCTCGCGGCATTTGCGCAGCTGTTCGGGCGGGAACAGGCATTCGAACTCGCCGGTCGGGTCGGAGAAGGTGACGAAGGCGAATTTCTCGCCGGTTTTCGCGCTGGCCCGCTCCTGACGGCGGCGGACGACGCCGGCCATCATGAAGGCCTCGTGGCCGCTTTCGGCCAGGGCCGTGGCCTCGGCGACGAAGGTGACGCGCTTGCGCTTCAGGGCCGGGGCCATGTCCTCCAGCGGGTGGCCGGACAGGTAGAAGCCGACGGCGGCCAGTTCCTGGTCCAGCTTCTCCGGTCCGACCCAGGGCTCGACCGGTGACAGGCGCGGCCGGCCCGCCGCCACCTGGTCCCCGCCGAACAGGGAGACCTGGGACGAGGCGCGCTCCGCGGCCACGCTCTGGCTGTAGGCGATCAGCTTGTCGGCCTGTTCGAACAACTGGCGGCGGTTCGAGTGGAAGCTGTCGAAGGCGCCGGCGCGGGCCAGGTTCTCGAGGGCGCGCTTGTTGACGTAGCGGGGATCGACACGCTCGAGGAAGTCGAAGATGTCGATGAAGCGTCCCCCCGCCTCGCGCACCTCGACCAGATGTTTCATGGCCTCGAGGCCCACGTTGCGCACCGCGCCCAGCGCATAGAGGACAGCGCCTTCCGGCCCGTCCTTGCCTTCCAGCCATTCGACGTCGAAGTCGGCCGAGGAGCGGTTGACGTCCGGGGCCTTCACCGGGATCTCGAAACGTCGACAATCCTGATAGAAAACAGCCAGCTTGTCGGTGTTGCTGAGATCGAGACTCATCGACGCGGCGAAGAATTCGACCGGATGGTTGGCCTTCAGCCAGCCCGTCTGGAAGGAGATCAGGGCGTAGGCGGCGGCGTGCGACTTGTTGAAGCCGTAACCGGCGAACTTGGCCACCAGATCGAAGATGCCGCCCGACTGCTGTTCGGAGACGCCCTTCTCGGCCGCGCCCTTGACGAAACGGAGGCGCTGGAAATCCATCTCCTCCTTCTTCTTCTTGCCCATGGCCCGACGCAGCAGGTCGGCTTCACCGAGGGAGTAGCCGGCCAGGATCTGGGCGATCTTCATCACCTGTTCCTGGTAGATGATGACGCCGTAGGTCTCGGTCAGGGTCTCCTTGAGCGAGTCATGGAGGTAGTCGACCTCGGCCCGGCCGAACTTCCGGTCGATATAGGTGTCGATCATCTCCATCGGCCCGGGCCGGTAGAGGGAGATCAGGGCGGTGATTTCCTCGATCGACCCGCAGCGCATCTTGCGCAGGGTGTCGCGCATGCCCTGGGATTCCAGCTGGAACACCCCGACCGTCTGGCCCGAGGCCATCAGCTCATAGGTGCGGGCGTCATCCAGCGGCAGCTGGTTCCAGACCGGGGCCAGCCCGCGCCGCGACAGGTAGCCGTGGGCGCGGTCGAGCGTGGTCAGGGTCTTCAGGCCGAGGAAGTCGAACTTCACCAGACCGGCCGGTTCGACCCACTTCATGTTGAACTGGGTGGCCGGAATGTCCGAGCGCGGGTCCTGATAGAGCGGCACCAGCTCGGTCAGGGGGCGGTCGCCGATCACGATGCCGGCGGCGTGGGTCGAGGCGTTGCGGTACAGCCCCTCCAGCTCCAGCGCCGTCTCCAGCAGGTTGCGCACCGCCGGTTCGGCGTCGCGGGCCTCCTTCAGACGCGGCTCGAGGTCGATGGCCTGGGCCAGCGTCACCGGATTGGCCGGGTTGTTCGGCACCATCTTGCAGAGGCGGTCGACCTGACCCAGCGGCATCTGCAGCACGCGGCCGACGTCGCGCAGCACGGCGCGGGCCTGCAGGGTGCCGAAGGTGATGATCTGGGCGACCCGGTCCTTGCCGTAATGCTGCTGGACGTAGGTGATGACCTCTTCGCGCCGCTCCTGACAGAAGTCGATGTCGAAGTCGGGCATGGAGACGCGTTCCGGGTTCAGGAAGCGCTCGAACAGCAGGCCGAACCGCAGGGGGTCCAGATCGGTGATGGTCAGGGCCCAGGCGACCAGAGACCCGGCGCCCGAGCCCCGGCCCGGTCCGACCGGAATGTCGTGGATCTTCGCCCATTTGATGAAGTCCGACACGATCAGGAAGTAGCCGGGGAAGCCCATCTGGGTGATGATCCCGACCTCCCATTCGAGGCGGTCCCAGTAGTCCTTCTCGGGCACGGCGGGGGTGACCTGCTGCAGGCGCAGCTTCAGCCCCTCGCGCGCCTGGTGGGCCAGTTCGTCCGGCTCGGAGCGGCCGGCGCCGGTGTCGAACCGGGGCAGGATCGGCGCATGGGTCTTCACCAGGAAGGCGCAGCGGCGGGCGATGTCCAGGGTGGTGTCGCAGGCCTCGGGCAGGTCGGCGAACAGCTCGCGCATGGCGGCGGGGGTCTTGAACCAGTGCTCGCCGGTGATGCGGCGGCGATCCTCCTGACCGGTGAAGGCGCCGTCGGCGATGCACAGCAGGGCGTCGTGCGACTTCGCCTGCGAGGCCTTGGCGTAATAGACGTCGTTGGTGGCGACCAGCGGAACGTCGTTCCCGTAGGCCCAGGCGACGAGGCCGCGCTCGGCCTGCGCCTCGGCCGGCAGGCCGTGACGCTGGATCTCGACGTACATACGGTCGCCGAAGGTGGCGAACATCTCGTTCAGCGCGGCGTCGCCGTCGCGGACCTTGCCCTGGACATAGAGGGGATCGACCGGGCCGTCGGGACCGCCGGACAGCAGCAGCAGCCCCTCGGAATGTTCGACGACAGTGTTCCACGGCACGCCGGGCTCGTCGGTCGGGGCGATGTCGAGGTAGGCCGAGGACGACAGCTTGCAGAGGTTCAGCCAGCCGGCCTCGTTCTGGGCGATCAGGACGACGGTCGGGACCTTGGTCCAGCGGTCGGTCCCCTGCCCGCCGATGCCGGTGACCGGCAGGGCGCAGGCGACGATGGGCTGGACGCCCGCATCCCTTGCGGCCTGGCTGAACTCCAGCGCGCCGAACAGGTTGGCCCGGTCGGCCACGGCCACGGCGGGCATGCCGTTGTCCGCCGCCATCTTCGGGATCTTGCCCGCCTTGATCGCGCCTTCCAGCAGCGAATAGGCCGAGCGGACCCGCAGGTGGATGAAGCCCTGCCTGTTCAACGCCTCGCTCACCGCGCCTTCGCTCCGTTCGTCCGCCATCCCCGCATGGTGAACCGAGTCTCACATCCGGCCCGCCGGAAACACCGCAAACCGCCCGGGTGGGTTCAGGCAACAGGGGATGGTTTGTGGATGGCGATGCGGTCGATCCGGTGAAATGTGCACCCGGAAAAATGGAGTGCACTTTCGTGCACAAATTGGCCTCAAGTCCCTGAAAACATTCGACGTGGAAAATGTGCACAGTGCACTTTCGTGCACATTTCGAATGTCCTTCCCCCTGCCCGCTCAGGCCGCCGGCAGCAGCAGGACCGCCTGCCAGACCATGAGGACGAAACCGGCGCAGGCCGCCAGCGACAGAGATTCCCGAACCCAACGCGCCATGAGACTGCTCCCGGACTGATGTTCCGGGTCTGTTCTATGTTCTCATTCTGTTCGCGTCAAGAGGCTCGATTCCTGACGGCTGCGGCGCGACGCTCACTGGCGCAAGCTGCGGGGGGTCGCCACAGTGCGACCATGACCGATCCGCGACCGTCCCTGAGTCCCCTGCTTGCGCCGCCTCCGGAGACGCCGAAGTGGCGGACCGCCGGCGCTGCGGTGGCCTGCGGACTGCTGTACGGGCTGGTGGTCTACGGTCTGGTGCGCTGGCAGGCGCCGGATTCCGGGATGTTGCTGATCGCCTTCCTGCTGGGGGCACCGATCGCTGCTTGCGGGATTGCGGTGGCTGTGTCGGACCCGCGCGGCGTCAAGGGCGTGGGCAGCCACGCGAGCACATCCGCCCTGACCGTTACGATCATGCTGGTCTGTGCGGGGGTGGTGTTGCGCGAGGGGGCGGTCTGTCTGGTGATGGCGGGGCCGATCTTCTACGGCGTCGGCATTCTGGGCGGGGTCGTCGGCGGCGCGATTATGCGGCAGGCGCGCGGGCGGCTGCTGGGCCTGTCGCTGCTGGTGCTGCCGTTGATCGGTGTTCCGGTCGAGGCGGATCGGCCACCGCAGCCCGAGACCCGGCAGGTGGAGACCCGGATCCACATCGACGCCGCGCCGGAGGTGGTGTGGGCAAGGATGATCGATATCCGGCAGATCGGCGCGGATGAGCATCGCTGGAACTTCAGCCATGACATTGTGGGTATTCCGCGCCCGAAAGACGCCCGCATGGAGGGTGCCGGGGTCGGCGCGGTGCGTCGGCTGGAATGGGCCGACGGCGTGCGGTTTGAGGAGCACATCACCGGATGGGCGCCGGGGCGCGAGCTGGTCTGGACCTTCCACATCGCGCCGGAGGCTCAGACCCGGATGCTGGACGAGCACCTGCGGGTCGACAGCGACTATCTGAAGCTTGAGGAAGGCCGCTACCGGATCGAGCCGACCGCTGATGGCGGCTCCGATCTGGTGCTGACCACGCGGTACTGGATCCGGACGCCGATCAACAGCTACGCGGCCTTCTGGGGCGGGATCTTCCTGGGCGACTTCCACCGGAATGTGCTCGGCGTCATCCGGGACCGGGCGGAAGCGGACGGGCAGGATACAGGACACAGGGCCTAGAAATCAGGACGGGCGATCCGACCATTTCCAGGCCCGGGGCCTTCAATAGGCGTGCGCCTCCGCCGGCCGCTCTTCCAGATGGCCGTCCTTGATGGCGAAGACGCGGTCCATGTGGCCGGCCAGCTCCATGTTGTGGGTGGCGATCAGGGCGGCGACGCCGGTCTGTTTGACCACGTCGTGCAGGGCTTCGAACACCGTCTGGCTGGTGGCCGGGTCGAGGTTGCCGGTGGGCTCGTCGGCCAGCAGCAGGCGCGGACGGTTGGCCAGGGCGCGCGCCACGGCGACGCGCTGACGCTCGCCGCCCGACATCTGCGACGGCTGGTGGGTCAAGCGGTCGGCCAGGCCGAGGGCGGTCAGCAGCTCTCCGGCGCGGGCGCGGGCGTCGGCCTGTTTCCAGCCGGCGATGCGCAGCGGCAGGGCCACGTTGTCGCGGGCGTCGAACTCGGGCAGCAGATGGTGGAACTGATAGACGAAGCCGATGCAGCCCAGACGGATGCGGGTGCGGTCGTGGTCGCTGAGGTCGGCCACGGCCTCCCCGTCGATCCTCACCTCGCCCTCGGTCGGATGCTCCAGCAGGCCCGCGGCGTGCAGCAGCGAGGACTTGCCCGAGCCCGAGGGGCCGATCAGGCCGACGATCTCGCCGGGCATGATGTCGAGATCGACGCCGCGCAGGACGGTCAGGCCGCCGGTGGCGGTGTCATAGGTGCGGGTCAGGTTGCGCACCGACAGGACGGGAGCCACGCTGGACTTACTCATAGCGGAGGGCCTCGACCGGATCGAGCCTGGCGGCCTGCCAGGACGGGATCAGGCCCGCCACGCAGCTCATGAAGAAGGACCAGACGGTGACCCAGAAGACGTCGACCGGATCGACGAGGGCGGGCACGGCGTCCAGCATGTAGACGTCGGCGTTGAACAGCTCGGTCTGGAAGACGAACTCCAGGAAATGCTGGATCGCGCCGATGTTCAGGCAGAACAGCAGGCCGAGGATCAGGCCGGTCAGGGTGCCCGCCACGCCGATCATGGCGCCGGACAGGAAGAAGACGCGCAGCATGGACGACTGGCTGGCCCCGACGGTGCGCAGGATGGCGATGTCGCGGGTCTTGTTCTTCACCAGCATGACGATGCCGGAGATGATGTTCAGGGCGGCGATGGCGACGACGAGGCCGAGGATGATGCTCATGGCCACGCGCTCGACCTTGAGCGCGCCCCAGAAGGCGGCCAGGCGGTCGCGCCAGTCGGTGACCAGGCCGGTGCGGCCGGCGGCCTGCTGGACGGGTTCGCGCAGGGCCTCGACCCGGTCGGGCTGGTCGACCTTCAGCTCGATCACGTCCCACACGGAGTCCTTGCCGTAGAAGAGCTGGGCCTGCTCCAGCGGCATGAAGATGAAGGCCTGGTCGAAGTCCGAGGTGCCCGAGCTGAACACCCCGCCCACACGATAGGTCTTCTCCAGTCCGCCCAGATTGCCGAAGGCGCTGGAGGCGCCGGTGGGCGAATACAGGGTGATGGGGTCGCCGACCCGCAGGCCGAGCCCCTCGGCCAGCGCCTTGCCGATCAGGACATTGTCGCCGCCGAAGTCGCCCTGGCCGAAGCTGCGGATGGCCTCCGGCGTCTTTTCAAGGCTCTCGTAGACATACTGCATCGACTTCAGATCGGCCGGGGCGACGCCGCGGACGATGGCGCCCGTGGTCGCTCCGCCGGCGCGGACGATGCTCTGGTCATTGGTCATGGGGGTGACGAAGGTCACGCCCGGCACGGTCTTCAGCCGCGCCACGGCCGTGTCCCGGTCCGGCGAGTTCAGCAGGTCGCCGGTGACGTACATGTGCCCGTTGAAGGACAGCATGCGGTCCAGCAGCTCGGCGCGGAAGCCGGCCATGATGCTCATCACGGTGATCAGCGCCATCACGGCCAGGGCGATGGCGATGTAGGAGATGATGGCGATCAGGGCGATGCCGCCCTCCTTGCGCTTGGCGCGGAGGTAGCGGAGCGCCAGCCCGATCTCCCAGGCGGAGAAGGGACCGGCGGGCTTCGTCGGCTTCGTCGGCGGGGCGGCCGGCGCGGCGTTCGTCATCCGATGAGCCTCGTAATGGCTTCGTCCAGCGGCAGGGACAGCTTCTCGCCGGTGGCGCGGCGCTTCAGTTCGACCACGCCGTCCGCCAGGCCCTTGGGCCCGATGGTCAGCTGCCAGGGCACGCCGATCAGGTCGGCGGTGGCGAACTTGCCGCCCGGCCGCTCGTCGGTGTCGTCGTAGAGGACGTCCTTGCCGGCGGCCTCGAGCTTGGCGACAGCCTCCTCACAGGCGGCCGAGACGGCCTCGTCGCCGACGCGCAGGTTGATGACCACCACGTCGAACGGGGCCACGGCGTCCGGCCAGATGATGCCGCCCGCGTCGTGGCTGGCCTCGATGATGGCGCCCAGCAGGCGCGAGACGCCGACGCCGTAGCTGCCCATGTGCACCGGAGCTTCCTTGCCGTCCGGGCCCTGGACGTTGGCCTTCATGGCCGCGGAGTATTTGGTGCCGAAATAGAAGATGTGGCCGACCTCGATGCCGCGCGCCGACAGGCGGTCGCCCTCGGCGGTTCCGGCCTCGAAGGCGGCGGCGTCGTGCATTTCCTCGGTGGCGGCGTACAGGGCGGTGCGCTCGTCGAAGACGGCCTGCACAGCCTCGGGGCTGAAGTCGTGGCCGGGGGCGGGCATCTCGACCAGCTTGCGGTCGCAGAAGACCTCGCTCTCGCCGGTCTCGGCCAGAACGATGAACTCATGGCTCAGATCGCCGCCGATGGGGCCGGTGTCGGCGCGCATCGGAACCGCCTTCAGACCGATGCGGGCGAAGGTGTTCAGATAGGCCGCGAACATGCGGTTGTAGGCGACGCGGGCCGAGGCCTCGTCGAGGTCGAAGGAGTAGGCGTCCTTCATCAGGAACTCGCGGCCGCGCATCACGCCGAAGCGCGGACGGCGCTCGTCGCGGAACTTCCACTGGATGTGGAAGAGGTTCAGCGGCAGGGCTTTGTAGGACTTCACGAAGCCGCGGAAGATGTCGGTGATCATCTCCTCGTTGGTCGGGCCGTACAGCAGCTCGCGTTCGTGGCGGTCGGTGATGCGCAGCATTTCCGGCCCGTAGGCGTCATAGCGGCCCGACTCGCGCCACAGGTCGGCCAGCTGCAGCGTCGGCATCAGCAGCTCGACGGCCCCCGCCTTCACCTGCTCCTCACGGACGATCTGCTCGATCTTGCGCAGCACCCGCAGGCCCAGCGGCAGCCAGGCGTAGATGCCGGCGGCCTCCTGCTTGATCAGGCCGGCGCGCAGCATCAGCTGGTGGGAAACGATCTGGGCGTCCGAAGGCGCCTCTTTCAGCGTGGGCAGGAAGTAGCGCGACAGGCGCATGGTCGGGAATCCGGGAGAACAGGCGTGGGAACGGCTGGTGTAGCCGGGACGTGGGGGCGAAAGCTAGGCGGGCGTGGTTGGTGATTGGTGATTGGTGATTGGATTGGTCGGCGCCGGTGCGGCGGGCCGGTCAGCGCCGCCCGTCCGCCGTCAGCAATGCGCAGCTCAAACCCGTCACCAATCACCAACCACCAATCACCCCTATGGATGCGGCAACCCGATGCCGTAGCGCGCCGCCAGATAGGGGGCGATGGCGTGGTCCTGCAGGAAGCGACGGCCGGTGGCGGCGCTGGTTTCGGCGTCGGGCCAGTCGAAGGTTCCGTCCAGGACCAGGATCGGACAGCCTTGATGGTCCTCCCCGACCTCGGCGATGACCGGCAGACGCGGGCGCGGATGGTCGAGGTAGGTGATCAGCAGCTGCTCGCGCAGGGCCGGATAGAAGGACAGCATCCCTTCCACGAAGGCGCCGGCCGGGCAGAACCACGGGCCGCCGGCGTCGTCATGCCAGTCGGGGTTCAGGAGGTAGAGGCGATCGGTCATGCGCGCCCTCTCCTAGACCGGCGGCGCCAGCGGCGGCAGGGGCATCCAGCCGAAGAAGACCATGACCATGATCACCAGCCAGACGATGGCCGACACCCAGGTGGTGGTGATGAATTTCTTCTTCAGATGGGGATTCTCCGGCGCGCCCCACTGGGCGCCGTCGGTCGGCTTTTCCTGCCCCTGCTGGTTCATGCCGATGGGCAGGACGGCGAACAGCACCGTCCACCAGACGACGATGTAGATGGCGAACATGGTCAGCGGACCGATGGGCATCGCGGGGACTCCGGTAAAGCTGCCGCCGGTCTAGCCGGTGTTGGACGCCGTATAAAGCACAAGGGCGTCGCAGCCGAAGCCGCGACGCCCTGTGTCGAGCCTGAAAGCCCGGTCCTACTGTTGCAGCGGGAACGGGTCGGTCGGGGTCGGCCGCGTCGGCATGGGCATGCGCGGCAGCGGCTCGTCCGAGTTGGCGGCGTTCAGCAGGAAGGCCGCCAGGATGACCGCGGCCTGACGCAGGTCTTCGGCGCGCATGTGGTCATAGGTGTCGATCGAGGTGTGGTGCAGGCGGGCGCCGTAGTCGAGCGGGTCCTGGATGAACTGGAAGCCCGGGACGCCGACGGTCTGCATGTAGACGTGGTCGGTCGAGCCGGAGGTGCGCATGGACACTGTGGTGGCGCCCAGGGCGTTGAACGGCTTCAGCCACTCCTCAAAGATCGCGGCGGCGGCGACATTGCCCTCGGCGTTGATGCCGCGGATCTTGCCGGAGCCGTTGTCGAGGTTGAAGTAGGCGACCAGCGAGCCGTGGCCCGCGCGGGGCTGGATCGGCCAGCGCTGGCGCCAGGTGCGGTTGTTCGGCAGGGCGTCCAGCTGGGCGTCGCCCAGCGGGGCGCGGGTCGCCAGATAGCGGTCGGTGTAGGCCAGCGAGCCCCACAGTCCCTGCTCCTCCCCGCTCCACAGGGCGAAGCGGATGGTGCGCTTGGGCCGCACGTTCAGGGCGCGCAGGATGCGGGCGGCCTCCATGACCACGGCGCTGCCCGCGGCGTTGTCGACGGCGCCGTCGGCGGCGGCCCAGCTGTCGAGGTGGGCGCCGGCCATGACATATTCGCCCGAGCGGCTGCTGCCCTGGATGTCGGCCAGGATGTTGTAGGCGTTGGTGTCTTCCTCATGGAACTGAACCTCGCTCATCAGCTCCAGCGAGGGTTTGGCGTCCTCGGTCTGGGCCAGACGGGCCAGGCGGCGATAGTCTTCCGCAGCCATTTCGATGCCGGGCGTACGGCGCTGGTCGTCCATGCGGTAGCCGCTGTTGCTGCCGTGAAGGAGGGCGCCGTCGCGCTGGGACATGCGCACCCAGGCCAGGGCGCCCTCTTCCTGAAGGAAGGCGTCCATCTGGCGGGCGAAGTCCGGACCGCGCAGACCGTCGGTCGAGGGCTCCGAATGGTTGGGGATGTTGTAGGCGGCGCCGGCGTTCTCGAGGTCCTCCTCGGTCAGGCGACGGAACGGCGCCGTGGTCTGCTCGGAGCCGGCGGTCGGGCGCGAGACCAGAACGATCTTGCCGGCCAGCTTGCCGCGCCAGCGGGCGAAGTCGCCGGCGCTGCTCATCGGGGCGACGATCACCTCGCCGCTGATCGTGCCGTTGGTGCCGGGCGTCCAGGCGATCGGGATGACGCGCAGGTCGAGCGGGCGCGGCGCGGTCATGCGGGCGCTGGAGCGCACGGCGGACCAGCCGCGGCCGAAGTCGAACGGATCGGCGCGTACGTTGGTCAGTCCCATGTCGCGGAACTGCTGGGCGGTCCAGGCTTCGGCCTGGCGCATCTGGGGCGAATTGGTCATGCGGCCGCCGATGCGGTCGGTCAGCCAGGCGGCGGTGCTCATCACCTCGCTGTGGTTCAGTCCCTGATCGATAATGCCGTTCATGGCGACCAGGTCGGGCGACTGGGCCAGCGCGGGCGTGGCGAGCGGAACGGCCGTCAGCGCAATGGCGGTGGCGGACAACAAGGCGGCGATACGCATGAAAACTCCCCTGAATCACGGAACGGCGGCGATAGGACCCCAAGCCTGACCGTTGTGCAAAGGAAGAACGCGCCGGGCGCGTCAGTCCGTCGCGTCATTCGGGTCGATCGCATCCTCGACCAGTTTTCTCCACACCGGATCGGTGTCGTCGACCAGGTCGCAGTCCTCCACCAGGGCCACGGCGGCCGAGCCGTCGGGCAGGATCAGGCCCAGCACATCCATCTCGTCACCCTCGGCCCCGATGTGGCTTTCGGCTTGTACAGCGACCGCAGCCTGCTCGCCGTCGGCCTCCCACCAGATGACCGGCTGGGGCAGGTCCATGTCGATGACCCGGGGATCGGCGGTGTCGCCGAGGGCGAACACGGCCTTCTTCGCCTGCACGTCGTCCAGGGTGGCGATGCGGCCGGTGAAGGCGCTCAGGCGGGACCAGTCCTCGGCGTCGTAGCCGCCGCCGTCCTCGCCGAAGTCAGTCTGGTCTTCACTCATCGTTCGCTCCGTCTGCGCACGAAAAAGGGCCGGCGACCGAAGCCGCCGACCCTCTATTCGTTCATCCCTCGAAGGGAGGAAAGGCTTAGTTGCCGCCCATCATCGAGGCGACTTCCGAAGCGAAGTCCGGGCCTTCGACCTTCTCGACGCCTTCACCCAGCGCCAGGCGGACGAAGCCGGCCAGGTGCAGGTTCGAGGAGCCCAGTTCCTTGGCCGAGTTGGCGACCAGCTGCTCGATGGTCACGTCCGGGTCCATGACGAACGGCTGCTTCGACAGCACGACGTCCTTCTGGAACTTGTTGATCTGACCTTCCACGATCTTGGCGATCATGGCTTCCGGACGGCCTTCTTCCTTGGCCTTCTCGGTCAGGACCTGACGTTCCTTCTCGATGGCGGCCGGGTCCAGATCGTCGGTGTTCAGCGACAGCGGGGCGGTCGCGGCGACGTGCATGGCGATCTTGCGGCCCAGTTCGCGCAGGGCGGCCTTGTCGCCCTCGCCTTCCAGGGCGACCAGCACGCCGATGCGGCCGACGCCCGGCGAGACGGCGTTGTGGACGTAGGTCGAGACGACGCCTTCCGACACCGACAGGCGGGCGGCGCGACGCAGCTGCATGTTCTCGCCGATGGTGGCGATCATGTTGGTGACTTCGTCCTGGACGGTCTTGCCGGCTTCCAGTTCAGCGCCGTGCAGGGCTTCCACGGTGTGGTGCTCCAGGCCCAGCTGGGCGAATTGCTTGGCGGCGTTCTGGAACAGCTCGTTGCGGGCCACGAAGTCGGTTTCGGCGTTGAATTCGATGGCGGCGGCGACTTCGCCCTTGCCGTCTTCCTTCGACGCGACGGCGACCAGGCCTTCAGCGGCGACGCGGTCAGCCTTCTTGGCGGCCTTCGACAGGCCCTTGGCGCGCAGCCAGTCGATCGCGGCTTCGATGTTGCCGTCGTTCTCTTGCAGGGCCTTCTTGCAGTCCATCATGCCGACGCCCGAACGCTCGCGCAGTTCCTTGACGAGGGCGGCAGTGATCTCGGCCATGTTCAGTCTCCTTGGAGGGGTATTCGTATGCGGTAACGGCCCGGCTGTTAGCCGGGCCGTGTGTCAGTTCAACGCACGGCCTTCATATTGCCCGGAGGCATGAAGGCCGCGGGTGCGATCCTCAGACCGCGGCCTTGTCTTCGTCGGCGGCCGGCTCAGCGGCGGCTTCCAGCTCGGCGGCGACGGCTTCCGTGCCGGCCGGGGCGGCTTCAGCGGCGACCGGGGCCGAAGCCTCGCGCAGCATCGGCTCTTCCGGGTTCACCGAAGCGCCCAGGTCGACACCGGCAGCGCCGGCGCCGGCGGCCAGGCCGTCCAGGACGGCGTCAGCGATCAGGTCGCAGTAGGTCTGGATGGCGCGGGCGGCGTCGTCGTTGCCCGGGACCGGGTAGGTGATGCCGTCCGGATCCGAGTTGGTGTCCAGGATCGCGATGATCGGAATGTTCAGCTTGCGGGCTTCCTGGATCGCGATCGCTTCCTTGTTGGTGTCGATCACGAACATGATGTCGGGGATGCCGCCCATGTCCTTGATGCCGCCCAGCGAGGCGTCCAGCTTGTCACGCTCGCGCTGCAGGCTCAGCAGCTCGCGCTTGGCGCGGCCTTCGCCGCCCGACTCGAGCAGGCTGTCCAGTTCGCGCAGACGGGCGATCGAACCCGAAACGGTCTTCCAGTTGGTCAGCGTGCCGCCGAGCCAACGGTTGTTCATGTAGTACTGGGCGCAGCGCTTGGCGGCTTCAGCGACCGGGTCGGCGGCCTGACGCTTGGTGCCGACGAACAGGACGCGGCCACCCTTGGCGGCGACGTTGCGGACTTCAACCAGGGCCTGGTGCAGCAGCGGGATGGTCTGCGACAGGTCGATGATGTGGATGTTCGAGCGGGCGCCGAAGATGTAGCGGTCCATCTTCGGGTTCCAGCGGTGCGTCTGGTGACCGAAGTGCGCGCCGGCTTCGAGCAGCGAACGCATGGAGAATTCAGGCAGAGCCATGATCGTCTTGTCCTTTTTCCGATAGACGTTGCGTGGGCGGTTAAAGGACCGGATGGCCCCTCGGAACGGTGCTGACGAGGATGTCTCCCCCGAAAGCGCCACGCCCACGTGCGAAGTGCGCGGGCCGTTTAGTCGGGATGGGCCGAAAAGGCAAGCGGCGGGGCAAACCTAAGTGCCGCGTGGCTTGGCGCGGTTGGTGGCCTCGGCGACGGATGGGTCTTCGGGCCAGGGGTGGCGGGGATAGCGACCGCGCATGTCGGCGCGGACATCCTTCCATGAGCCGGACCAGAAACCCGGCAGGTCCTTGGTCATCTGGATCGGTCGACGCGCGGGCGACAGCAGGGCGAGCGTCAGGGGCGCGCCCCGGCCGACCGTCGGATGGGTCTTCACCCCGAACAGCTCCTGCACCCGGATGTCGACGCGCGGTCCGCCCTCGGCGGCGTAGTCGATGGCGGCCGAGCCCAGCGGAGTTTCGAGCCGCTCGGGCGCCAGTTCGTTCAGCGCGCGCTGGCGGTCCCAGGGGATCAGGGCGCGCAGGCCATCGGCAAGGGCGCCGTCCTGGATGGCCTCCAGCGCCTGCACGGTCTCCAGCAGAGGCCAGAGCCAGGTTTCGCGTTCGGCCAGCAGGCCGTCGTCGCTCATGTCGGGCCAGCCGTCATCGAGTGACGACAGGAAGGCCAGCCGCGCGCGCAGGGCCGAGGCGCGCTCGCCCCAGCGCAGGCCCTTGAGGCCGTCCGCCTCGACCTCGGTCTTCAGGGCGGCGGTGATCGCCTTGCGGTCCGGAGCGCCCATCAGCTTCTCGTCGACCACCACGGCGCCGATGCGGCGGATGCGCTTCAGGACCATCCGGCCCGAGGGCTCGCGGGACAGCCGGTCCTCGACTTCGAGCCGATGTTCGAGACCGGCCAGTTCGACGGGTGCGGCCAGACGGATGCGCTCCCGGGCGTCTCCGCCGCCCAGTTCGGCGACGGCCAGCCAGGGCTCGCGCGCCATGATGTCGGTCGGCTCAAGAAAGGCGCCGCGGCCTGAGGCCAGCAGGAACTCGCCCGGCTTGCCGCGGGCCTTGGCCACCCGTTCGGGGAAGGCCTCGGCCAGCAAGGCGCCGGCGTCCGGGTGACCGCCCTTCCCCGCCCCCGCCGCCTTGGCCCAGCGGTCGGCCAGTTTCGCGGCGTCACGGGCGCGGGGCGAGCGGTCACGGTCAAGGCCGCGCAGGCGTTCGGCCAGGTCGACGGCGTTCCCGCCGAGGCCCGGCTCGCTGAGCACGGCGGCGATCCTTGCGCCCAGAATGGCGTCCCCCTGATCGCCGGCCACGGCGACCATATGGGCCAGACGCGGCGACAGGGGGATGCGGGTCAGGCGGCGGCCATGGTTGGTCAGGGCGCCGTCGGCATCGAGCGCGTCGAGCCGGGTCAGCACCTTGCGCGCCTCGGCGAAGGCGCCGGCGGGCGGCGGGTCCAGCATGGCCAGTCCGTCCGGCGAGCGTGCGCCCCAGCGGGCCAGATCCAACGCGAAGGCGGTCAGGTCGGCTTCGAGGATTTCAGGGCGCTGGTGGGCGACGAGGCCGCGGGTCTGTTCCTCGTCCCACAGGCGGTAGCAGACGCCCGGCTCGACCCGTCCGGCCCGGCCCCGGCGCTGCTCGGCCGAGGAGCGGCTCACCTTGACGGTGGCCAGCCGGGTCAGGCCGCTGGAGGGCTCGAACCGGGGCACGCGCGACAGGCCGCCGTCGATGACGACGCGGACGCCCTCGATGGTCAGGCTGGTCTCGGCAACCGAAGTCGCCAGCACGATCTTCCGCCGGCCGGGCGCGGCCGGTTCGATGGCGCGGTCCTGCTCGCCCTTGTCGAGACCGCCGTAGAGCTGGACGAGGTCGACCTGGGCCGGAAGCCGGTCGCCGAGGGCGCGGGCGGTCCGGTGGATCTCGCCCTGCCCCGGCAGGAAGACGAGGATGGAGCCGGTCTCTTCCGTCAGCGCCTGCCGCACGGCGCGGGCGACGGCCTCCTCGAACCGCTCGGCGGGATTACGGCCGAGGTAGCGGGTCTCGACCGGATACATCCGCCCTTCGGCCTCGATGGCCGGCGCGCCCTCGAGAAGCTTTGAGACCCCCGCGATGTCCAGTGTGGCGGACATGACCAGCAGGCGCAGATCGTCGCGCAGCAGGCCCTGCGCCTCTCGCGCCAGGGCCAGCCCCAGATCGGCGTCCAGACTGCGTTCGTGGAACTCGTCGAACAGGACCGCGCCGACGCCGTCCAGCGCCGGATCGTCCAGAATCATGCGGGTGAAGACGCCCTCGGTGATGACCTCGATGCGGGTCTTCGGGCCGATGCGGGATTGCAGCCGTGTGCGATAGCCGACCGTCCCGCCCGCCTGTTCGTTCAGGGACGAGGCCATGCGGTCGGCGGCGGCGCGTGCGGCGAGGCGTCGCGGCTCCAGCACCAGAATACGCTGATCGCCAAGCCACGGCTGATCCAGCAGGGCCAGCGGCACGACCGTGGTCTTGCCCGCGCCGGGAGGCGCGGCCAGCACGGCGACATTGCCTTGCGCAAGCGCGGACTTCAGCGGGTCGAGAACGGCGTGGATCGGCAGCATCGGGGTGCGATCTAGCGGCAACGGGGCCGTTCACGAAAGCGTCGTCTCATGTTCACGCATCGGAAACCGCGTTGCCACCGCTCCTTCGCACGGCTAGCGTCCCGCCCAAAGCAGCGAGAGGGCTGCTTCTCAAGTCGGAGGGGTATTTTATGTGGCGCGTTAAATCGCTCGACGCGATTCTGGCCACGGCCGAGAAGAAGTCGCTTCATCGGTCGCTGGGTCCGGTCCAACTCACACTTCTGGGGATCGGGGCCATCATCGGCACCGGGATCTTCGTTCTGACCGCCGCCGCCTCGCAGAAGGCCGGCCCGGGCATGATGCTCAGCTTCGTCATCGCCGGCGCCGTCTGCGCCGTGGCGGCGCTCTGCTACTCCGAACTGGCGGCCATGGCCCCGGTGTCGGGCTCGGCCTACACCTATACCTACGCCGTGATGGGCGAACTGCTGGCCTGGTGCGTCGGCTGGGCCCTGATCCTTGAATACGCGGTCGCCGCCTCGGCTGTGTCGGTGGGCTGGTCGGGCTATGTGCTCGGTCTGATCGAACAGGGGCTCCATTTCGACTTCCCTGACCTTCTCGCCGCCGGGCCGACCTGGAGCATGAACGGCTGGATCCCGACGCCGGACTTCTCGGCCGGCATCGTCAACGTTCCGGCGATCATCGTCGCCCTCGCCGTCACCGGCCTGCTGGTGCTGGGCACCACGGAATCGGCCCGCGTCAACGCCATCCTGGTGGCGATCAAGGTCGTCGCCCTGACGGTCTTCGTGGCCCTGACCCTGCCGGTCATCGACAGCGCCAACCTGTCGCCCTTCGCCCCCAACGGCGCCTTCGGGGCCTATTCGGGCATGGGCATCGTCGGCGCCGCCGCCTCGATCTTCTTCGCCTACGTGGGCTTCGACGCGGTCTCGACCGCCGCCGAGGAAACCAAAAACCCGCAGAAGAACGTGCCGATCGGCCTGATCGGCTCGCTGGCCTTCTGTACGGTCTTCTACCTGCTGGTGGCCCTCGGCGCCGCCGGCGCCATCGGCGCCCAGCCGGTCCTCGGCGCTGACGGTTCGGCGGTCCAGCCGGGCTCGCCGGCCTTCGTCGCCGCCTGCGCCCTCGCCGAGAACAGCGAGCGTCTGGTTTGCTCGAACGAGGCCCTGGCCCACGTCCTGCGCGTGATCGGTCATGAGCAGGTCGGCAACGCCCTCGGCATCGCCGCCATGCTGGCCCTGCCCTCGGTCATCCTGATGATGATCTACGGCCAGACCCGCATCTTCTTCGTGATGGCCCGCGACGGTCTGCTGCCGGAAGGCCTGACCAAGATGCACAAGAAGTTCAAGACGCCCTACGTCGTGACCATCTTCACCGGCCTGGCTGTCGCCATCGGCGCCGCCCTGTTCCCGGTCGGCCAGCTGGCCGACATCTCGAACTCGGGCACCCTGTTCGCCTTCTTCATGGTGTCGATCGCGGTGCTGGTGCTGCGCAAGACCGATCCGAACCGCGCCCGTCCGTTCCGGATGCCGCTGGTCTGGGTCATCGCCCCGATCTCGGCGGCGGGCTGCGCCTTCCTGTTCTGGAACCTGCCGCACGACGCCAAGATGGTGCTGCCGATCTGGGGCGCCGTCGGTCTGGTGATCTACTTCCTGTACGGCATGCGCAAGTCGCACGTCGGCCGCGGCATCGTCGATGTGCCGGAGCTGGACGCCGACGCCCCTCCGGGACCGGTTCCGCCCATGCCGGGCGCGCCGTCCCCGACGGACGACCACAAGGGCTGATCCCCGGATCAGTGACGACGAAGGCCCGGGAGCGATCCCGGGCCTTTTCCTTTGCGGCGACCTCGCCTAGACGAGGCGGCAGAACCTATGCGGATGTGGCGGAACTGGTAGACGCACTGGATTTAGGTTCCAGCGCCGCGAGGCGTGGAGGTTCGAGTCCTCTCATCCGCACCAGCTTTCTTCCCTTGCCCTATCGCTCGCCGTGCGGCGGCTCGCTGCTTGAGGGCGTGTCAGCCCGTTCTCCGGATCGGGCTTTTTTGCCGCTCGCATTGTTCTTGATTTGTTCTCATTTCAGCGTATCGTCCTGTCCATGGTCGAGACGGTGAAAGGACGGGGTGCGCGGTCGAATGCGACCGGCCGCTTTGAACCCGAAACCGTCGAGGCCTTCGATGACGGCTGGACCGATCAGGACGCGGAAGCGGCGCCGCTGCGCACCACCCTGACGCCCGAGGCGGCCCGGACGATCATTGCGAAGAACACCAGTCCGGATGTCGGTTTCGACCGCTCCATCAACCCCTACAAGGGCTGTGAACATGGCTGCATCTACTGCTACGCCCGTCCGTCCCATGCCTGGATGGGCCTATCCCCGGGCCTGGATTTCGAGAGCCGGCTCTTCTTCAAGCCGGGGGCAGCAGATCTGCTGGAGCAGGAATTCTGCAAGCCGCGATACGTCTGCAAGCGCATCCACATAGGCGGCAACACCGATCCCTATCAGCCGGTTGAGCGCGAACTGAGATCGACACGGTCGATCCTGGAGGTGATGCAGCGGTTCCAGCACCCGTTCAGCATCATCACCAAGTCGGTGCTGATCGCGCGGGACGCCGACATTCTCGGCCCCATGGGGCGTGACGGGCTGGCCTCGGCCTTCGTCTCGATCACCACCCTGGACCGCAAGCTGGCGCGGGCGATGGAGCCGCGCGCCTCGACCCCGGTGAAGCGGCTGGAGGCCATTTCCCGGCTGGCGGATGCCGGCTGTCCGGTGGGCGTGGGGTTCGCCCCGGTCATTCCCGGACTGAACGACCACGAGCTGGAAGCCATTCTGGAGGCGGCGGCCAAGGCCGGGGCGACCAGCGCCATGTACGTGACCCTGCGTCTGCCGCTGGAGATCAAAACCCTCTTTGCTGAATGGCTGGCCGACGCCCGCCCCGACCGCGCGGCCCGGGTAATGTCCCTGGTGCGCCAGACGCGCGGCGGCCGGGACTATGATCCCGACTGGTCGCAGCGGATGAAAGGCTCCGGGCCGGTGGCCGAACTGATCGGGACCCGCTTCCGCGCGGCGATCAAGCGCTACGGGCTGGATGGGCCGCGGCCCCTGCTGGACGAAAACCGGTTCAGGGTTCCGGCCTCGGCGCGGAAGCAGATGGACCTGTTCGACGCGGCTTAGGCGCCACTGGACAAAGACGGCTTCAAGGCGCGAACTGCCGGAGTTCGGTCTGGTGAGGCGATGATGATCCTGCGCAAGATTCGGGTGACGGGGCTGATCGCCGTCGCCGCCCTGAGCCTCACCGCCTGCGTGAAGGTGGATGTGCCCGAACGGGCCTTCTTCTGGCCGGACGCCCGGCTGGCGCGGGAGAACATCACCCTGCCCGCCAATCCGCCGCCCGAGGGGGCGGAGACCCTCGTGCTGCGCTATGCGGAAGGCCCCATCGGGGCGACGCGGGTGCGGTCGGCGGACGCGGCGCGGCCGCTGATCCTGTTCTGCGGCGGCAACATGTTCCGGCGCGAGGCGTCAGGCGGCTCGCGCGCCGACATTCTGGCCCCGTTCGGCGACGCCCTGATGTTCGACTACCCCGGCTATGGCGACACGGCCGGCCTGGACACCTTCGCCAATTTCCGCGCCGTCGGCGAGGTGGTGGCTGATGAGGCCCGCCGTCAGGCTGACGCCGAGGGCCGACGTCTGATCGTCTGGGGCCACTCCCTGGGGGGCATCGTCTGCTCGGAAATGGCCGCGCGGACCCGGGCCGATATTCTGGTGCTGGAGACCACCACGCCCGGCGCCCGCGCCACCGTCGAGCAGCAGGTGGGCCTCATGCGTCCCTTCGTGCGCGTCACCTTGGCGCCCGCGCTGGAGACGGTCGATATTCCCGCGGCCCTGAACGGGTATGCGGGCAAGGTGGTGGTGCTGGAGGCCGGCAAGGATGACACCCTGCCCCCGGCCCTCAGCCGTCGGCTGGCGCGGGCGCTGGAGGCGCAGGGCAATCGGGTGGACCGGATCGTCTTCCCGGCCGCCGGGCACAATGACGTGGGTCGCCAGCCGGAGTTCGCCGCGCGGCTGACGGCGGCGCTGGCGCCCTAGCGCCGAAAGACGCTGACCAGCTCCACGTGGGCCGACCACAGGAATTGGTCAACCGGGGTGACGCTCTCCAGCCGGAACCCGGCGTCCAGCAACACGCGGGCGTCGCGGGCGAAGGTGACGGGGTTGCAGGAGACGTAGACGACGGTCGTCGCCTTGGTCTGGGCGATCTGCTGGGTCTGCTCCAGCGCGCCGGCGCGCGGCGGGTCCAGCACGATGGCGTCGCAGCCGCGCAGATCGTAGGGCGCCATCGGGCGGCGGAACAGGTCGCGGGCCTGGGCCTCGATGGTCTTGATCTTCTTCGCCGTCCTAAAGCCCGCCTTGAGGGCGGCGATGCCGGGGGCGGAGCCGTCGGCGGCGACGACCGGCGCGATGCTGGCCAGGGGGAAGGTGAAGGTGCCGGCGCCGCAGAACAGATCGGCGATCTTCTTAGCCCCCTTCACCGCCGCCACGGCGCGCTCGACCATGGCCTGTTCGGCGGGCGGTGCGGCCTGCAGGAAGCCGCCGGCGGGCACGGGGACGGTGGCCGGGCCGAACTGGACGTGCGGCTGGCGCGCCATGACCAGGGTCTCGCCGGCCAGGCTGAGGCGGGCCAGATCGGCGGCGGCGGCGGCCTCGATGGCCTTCATCTGGGCGTCGCGGGACAGGCCCCCGCCCGAGCGGCGCTCGACCCCTGTCACGTCGACGTCCAGCCCGTCCAGGGTCAGGGTGACATGCAGGGTCGGCGCGGATTTGGGATGTTCCAGGAAGGGCTCGGCCACCTTCGCCAGCGCCGGAAGCGCCGCGACCAGTCGCGGATCGGCGACAGGGCAACGGGTGACTTCGACCAGCCGCCAGCTCTTGCGGGCCTTGAAGCCGAGAACGGCGCCGCCGTCCGGACCTCGACGGGCGTGCAGGGCCAGGCGACGGCGCGAGCCGGCGGGTACGGGCACGGTCGGCTCGACCTCGACCTCGATATTCTCGCGGGCGAGGGCCAGCCGGACCTGCTCGCGTTTCCAGTCCAGATAGGGACCGGCCGCCCAGTGCTGCAGGGAACAGCCGCCGCAATCGCCGTATTGCGGCGAGACCGGCGCGATCCGGTCGGGGCTGGAGGTGACGATCTCGACCTCTTCCAGTCGCCCCTCGCGCACCACGCCGCGCACGGTCTCGCCCGGCAGGGTCAGCGGGGCGAAGACAGGGCCCGCGGGGGTTTCGGCGATGCCGTCGCCCTGCCCGCCCACGCGCGAAATGATCAGCGTTTCCGTCATGCGGCGCTTCTAGAGGCAAATCCGCGCCGAGCGAAACATGAACGAAGATGAACGGCGCGATCAAAGGCCGTTCAGCTTGGCGCCGTCATAAGGGATGCAACAGACACGGGGCCGGATCGTTCGGTCGTCGGGTTTGATGTTTTTCAAGGATGACGCCGATGTTCGTCTCTCTCACCAGCAAGGCCGCCTGCGGGGCCGCCGCCGTTGCGGCCGCCGGTCTGCTGCTGGTCCCCGCCAGCGCCTCGGCGCAGGCCTACACCTACCAGGGCGACCGCTACAGCGGCGGCTACGACTACTACGGCCAGAACCACGGCGACCGCTATTACAGCGGCGACCGCTACCCGGACCGCTATGACAGCGCCTACGGCTACTGCCGCGATGACCGCAGCCAGCGGCGCGCGGCGGGTGCGACCATCGGCGCCGGCATCGGCGCGGTGGCCGGATCACAGGTCGCGGCGCGCGGGCGTCGGACGGAGGGCAGCATCCTCGGCGGCGTCCTGGGCGCCGTGGTCGGCGGCGCGGTCGGCAACGACTCGGCGGCGGATTGCGAACGCTATGATGATCGCGGCTACGCCTATCAGGGCTACGACAGCCGGTACGACGATCGCTACGGTCGCGACGCCCGCTATGACGACCGGTACCGCTATGACGACCGCTATCGTTACGAGGACCGGTCCGGATACCGCAGCGATCGCTACGGTTGCCGCACGGTCGAGACCCGGACCCGCGACTGGAACGGCCGTCTGGTGACCCGCTACGAGGAAGTCTGCAACGGCTACTGACGAGATCGCGTCGCCGGTTATTTTCAGCCCCCCTGTCGATCGGCGATGTGACGGGAGCCGCCGGTGGAGAAATCCACCGGCGGTTTCTCATGTTTGTGGGAGCGCGGACCGTCGGCCCTTCGGGACCTCCCGACCCGACGCGCTCCGGGGCGCTTCGCGCTCAAGCAGCGAGCCGCCGCGCGGCGAGCGATAGCGCCCCGAAACGCC
Organism: Brevundimonas sediminis; assembly: GCF_048799765.1. NCBI lineage: Bacteria > Pseudomonadati > Pseudomonadota > Alphaproteobacteria > Caulobacterales > Caulobacteraceae > Brevundimonas > Brevundimonas sediminis. The sequence goes on along the minus strand of NZ_JBLYQK010000006.1, from coordinate 45,457 downwards.
GCCTAGCGGCGTTTCGCCCAAAGAAGATATTCGACGTTTCCATCCCCGCCGGTGATCGGGCTTTCGGCGGTGGCCTGAACGGTCCAGCCGCGGGAGGCGATCCAGTCGCTGACGCGGGTGAGCGCCGCCTGACGGGCGTCCTCGTCCTTGACCACGCCGCCCCGTCCGACGTCGGACCGGGTCTCCATCTCGAACTGGGGTTTCACCAGCGTCACCAGATCGGCGTCCGGCGCGGCGAGCGCGAGGGCGACCGGCAGGACCTTGGACAGGCCTATGAAGCTGGCGTCGCAGACGATCAGCCCGGGCGCGTCGGGGATCCGGTCCGGCGTCAGCTCACGGGCGTCCGTCTTCTCCAGATTGGTCACGCGGGGATCGGCGGCGAGGCGCGGGTGAAGCTGTCCCTGCCCCACATCGACCGACCAGACATGGGCGGCGCCGCGCTCCAGACAGACCTCGGTGAATCCGCCCGTGGAGGCGCCGACGTCCAGCACCACCCTGCCCTCGACCGCGACCGGCCACAGGGTCAGGGCGTGATCGAGCTTGAGGGCGGCGCGGCCGACGAAGCGGTGGGCCGCTTCGGCTTCCAGAACCGCGTCGTCGGCGACCTTTTCCGACGCCTTCGAGACCACCCGGTCGTCCACCTTGACCAGCCCGGCCTCGATGGCCGCCTGGGCCCGCGAACGGCTGTCGAACAGGCCGCGGGCGACGAGGAGCTGATCGATACGGGTCATAGTTCCTCCCCGCCCCGGGGAGGGGGACCATCCGAAGGATGGTGGAGGGGTGTTGAAGCGAGCGCGAAGCCGGCGCCCCTCCACCGCTTCGCGGTCCCCCTCCCCCGTTGGGGGAGGAATGTCGGCATCAGAGCGCTTCCAGCCGCTTCAGCGCCGCTTCCAGACGCGCCTTGCCGGCTTCGGCCTCGGCCAGCTTTTCGTGTTGTTCCTCGACGACTTCCGGCGCCGCGCGCGCGACGAAATTGGGATTGCCCAGCTTCTTGTTCACGTGGCCGATGTCGCTGTCGAAGGCGGCGATCTCCTTGACCAGACGGGCCTTCTCGGCGGTCAGATCGATGATGTCGGCCAGCGACAGGGCCGCCGTGTCACCGCTGACGACGAGGGACACCGCGCCCGTCGGCAAGGCGTCGGCGATCGAGACTTCGGAGACCCGCGCCAAGGTCAGGATCAGCGGGCGGTGCAGCTCGATCAGACGCGCGTTTTCAGCCGACGGCGAGACGAACGTGAGCGGCGGCTTGGCCGACGGCGGGACGTTCATCTCGGCGCGCAGCTGGCGCACCTCGGTGACCAGATCGACCAGCCAGCCGATCTCGGCGTCGGCGGCGGGGTCGATGAAGCTGTCCGGCAGTTGCGGCCATGCGGCGCCCAGCAGCATGGCCTCGTCGCGTGGGGCCCCCTCTTCGGCCAGCTTGTCCCACAGCTCTTCGGTAATGAAGGGCATGACCGGGTGCATCAGCTTCAGGGTCTGGTCCAGGGTCCAGGCGGTCATGGCGCGGGTCTCGGCCCTGGCGGCCTCGTCCGCGCCCTGGAAGACCGGCTTGGCCAGTTCGAGATACCAGTCGCAGAAGACGTTCCAGACGAATTTGTAGAGCGCCGAGGCGGCGTCGTCGAAACGCCCGCCCTCGATGCCGTCCGCCACCTGACGCTCGGCGCGGGCCAACTCGCCGCGGATCCAGCGGTTGATCGACTGCCGGACCGTCGACGGGTCGAAGCCCTCGACGCGCTGGGCCTCGTTCATCTGGGTGAAGCGAGCGGCGTTCCAGAGCTTGGTGCCGAAGTTCCGATAGCCTTCAATGCGTTGCTTCGACAATTTGATGCGACGCGTGCCCGACAGAATGGCCATGGTGAAGCGCAGCGGGTCGGCGCCCAGCTCGTCGATGATGTCCAGCGGGTCGATGACGTTGCCCTTGGACTTCGACATCTTCTGACCCTTCTCGTCGAGGACGAGGCCGTTGATGACGACGCGCTTGAACGGAACCTCATCCATGAAGTGAAGTCCCATCATCATCATCCGGGCGACCCAGAAGAAAATGATGTCGGCGGCGGTGACCAGATCGCCGGTGGGATAGAAGCGCTGCAGGTCTTCGGTCTTCTCCGGCCAGCCCATGGTCGAGAAGGGCCACAGGGCCGAGGAGAACCAGGTGTCGAGGACGTCCTCGTCCTGGGTCAGGGCCTTGCCGCCGGATTGTGCGATCGCCTCTTCCTCGGTCTCGGCGACGTAGATGTTCCCGTCCGCATCGTACCAGGCCGGGATGCGGTGACCCCACCACAGCTGACGGCTGATGCACCACGGCTCGATGTTGCGCAGCCATTCGAAATAGACCTTCGAATAGCTGGCCGGTTCGAAGGTGGTGTCGCCCTGCTCCACCGCCTTGATGGCCGGCTGGGCGAGCGTGTGGGCGTCAACGTACCACTGGTCCGTCAGCCACGGCTCGATGACCACGCCCGAGCGGTCGCCGTGGGGGACGGCGTGTTTGGTCTTCTCGATCTCCTTCAGCCAGCCCTCTTCCTCGGCGCGGGCGACGATGGCCTTGCGCGCGGCGAAGCGGTCCATGCCCTCGTATTCGGCGGGCACGTCCGGGGTGTCGGCGGCGGTGATGCGGGCCAGCGAGTCCATGACGTTCAGCGTCGCCAGGCCGGCGCGCTTGCCGACACCGAAGTCGTTGAAGTCGTGCGCCGGCGTGATCTTCACCGCGCCCGAACCCTTGGTCGGGTCGGCGTACTCGTCGGCCACGATGGGGATGCGCCGGCCGGTGATCGGCAGGGTCACGAACTGGCCGACCAGGCCGGCGTAGCGGTCGTCGGTCGGGTGAACGGCAACACCGGTGTCGCCCAGCATGGTCTCGGGCCGGGTGGTGGCGACGACGATGTAGTCGCGGGTCTCGAACGCGGTGGCCTTGCCCTCGTCATCGAAGGCGACCGGGTGTTCGTAGGTGACCCCGTCCGCCAGCGGATAGGCGAAATGCCAGTAGGCGCCGTCGACCTCCTTCTGCTCGACCTCGAGGTCCGAGATGGCGGTCTGGAAATGCGGATCCCAGTTCACCAGACGCTTGTCGCGATAGATCAGGCCGTCCTTGTGCAGCTGGACGAAGACCTTGCGGACGGCGGCGTTCAGGCCCTCGTCGAGGGTGAAGCGCTCGCGCGACCAGTCGCAGCTGGCGCCGAGGCGGCGCAGCTGGCGGACGATGGTTCCGCCGGACTGGCCCTTCCATTCCCAGACCTTGTCGACAAAGGCGTCGCGGCCCATGTCGCGGCGACCGGGCTCGCCCGCGGCGGCCAGCTGGCGCTCGACGACCATCTGGGTGGCGATGCCCGCGTGATCGGTGCCCGGCAGCCAGAGGACCGCCTTGCCCTTCATCCGGTGATAGCGGGTCAGGATGTCCTGCAGGGTGTTGTTCAGGGCGTGACCGATGTGCAGCGAGCCGGTCACGTTCGGCGGCGGAATGACGATCGAATAGGCGTCGGCCGCGCCGTCCGTGGCGGCCGCGGCGCGCGGGGCGAACAGGCCGCTGTCCTCCCACCGGGCGTACAGGCGGGGTTCAGCGGATTTCGGATCGAAGGTCTTGTCGAGCATGGTCATTCTTTGTGCCCTATCGCTCGGCCCACGGGGCCTCGCTGCTTGAGGGCGGTTTGATCGCTTGCCCTAACGCGACAGACGCGGCGTGTCGCGCTTGAGGACGGTTGAAAAGAGAAAGGGCGGCCCCGCCGGAGCCGCCCTGTGGTGATCTAGTGAAGATCGGTGCGCAGGTGAAGGCTTAGCCGGCCGAGCGGGCGATGCGTTCGACTTCCTTGCGTACCTGGGCCTCGACGATGCCCGGCAGATTGGCGTCGAGCCACTCCTTCAGCATCGGGCGCAGCATTTCGGCGACCATCGCCTCGACGCTGTTGCCGCTGAGGAAGTTCATGTCCGGCGCCGACGGCGCAGGGGCCGAGGCAGGCTTCTGGAAGCTGGCGGCCAGGCCGGCGAAGGCCGAGGCGGCGCTGGCGGCGGCGCTCTCGCCCACCAGCGAATCATAGTTGGTCGTGGGAACCGACGGATGTTCCGGCGTGTGGATTTCCGGCGGCGGAGCGAACACCGACTCACTGACCGGCTCGGCCGGGAAGGGTTCGGGCGCTGCGGCCGAGACGTCCAGATCACCGATGCTCTCGGCCGGAGTCTCATAGGTGTCGGTCAGTTCGAGGACGTCGTCCTCGACGGGTTCGGGTTCGGGCGCGGGCGGCGGAGCGGCCTCGAGGACAGGCGCCGGCTCGGGCTCGGGCTCCGGCGCGGGGGCCGGTTCGGGCGTGGGTGCGGGTTCAGGGGCCGGAGCCGGGGCAGCCGCCGTTTCCGCCGGGGCGTCGTCCTCGGAGATGATCCGGCGGATGGACGCCAGGATTTCCTCCATTGTCGGTTCCTGGGCGGTCTGGTCGGTCATGTCGGTATCCCGGGCACCCGCTGGCGCGAGCGGACTGATGGAAAAACAGGCGTGCGGCGCGGTTCCCCGCACCGCACCAATGTCGTCGCATCTCAGCCCGTCGGAATCAACGGGGGTTTTCCCCCGCAGGGCGAGTTTCCGCGCGCGATCAGTCGCGCGGCGCCGTCCGCACCACTTCGGACTTCAACTGGGCGTCGACCGGGGCGTCCTCGGCGTCGGCCGCCGGAACGATGGCCGGCGCAGCGACGCGATCGATGGTCTCGACCACGGCGTCCCACGGCAGGGCGCCGCGATTGCGGACCCGGCGATAGTTGGCGGCCGGATCATAGGTCTCGATATCCGGCACCAGGTCCGGGCCTTCCAGCTTGCCCATGGCGGCCAGCAGGTTGGCCTGGGCGACGTACTCATTGCGGCGGGCGCCGGCGAGGGTGACCTCGGCGTTGCGCAGCTCCAGTTCCTGGTTCAGCACGTCCAGGGTGGTGCGCAGGCCGACCTGGGCCTCCTGACGCACGCCTTCGGCGGCGACGGTGGCGGCGCGCACTGCTTCCTGTCCGGCCTGCAGGGTGGCGCGGGCCGAGATCGACTGGGCGTAGGCCGAGCTGACGGCCTGCAGGGTGTTGCGACGCTCGCCCTCGACGCCGATCTGGGCGGCGTTGGCGCGCTCCAGGGCCTGGGCGACGCGCGACGAATTCAGGCCGCCGGTGAACAGCGGCACCGACAGGGTCGCGCCGGCGGTCAGACGGGTGTTGTCGCCGAGGTCTCCCAGGCGATCAAACTCGCTGGAGCCGCCGTAGCTGGCGGTGGCGCGCAGCGACGGCAGGAACTCGGCCTTGGCGGCGGCGACGTTGGCTTCGGCGGCCTGCAGCGAATAGGCGGCCGCGCGGATGCCGGGGTTGTCCAGCAGGGCTTCGTCGAGGGCCGCGTCGAAATCGGAGGGCACGCCCGGCAGGGTCGGCATCGGGGCCAGGTCCCCCGGCGCCTGACCGACGACAGCGGCGTAGGCGGCGCGCGACACGGAGAGCTGGGCGCGGGCGTTGGCCAGGTCGGCTTCGGACTGGGCCAGACGGGCTTCCGACTGGGCGACGTCTGTGCGGGTGATCTCGCCGACCTCGAAGCGGGCGGTCGATTCGTCGAGCTGGCGGCGCAGCACGCCGAGGTTGGCCTCACGGATGCGGAGAACCTCGGTGTCGCGGATCACGTCGGCATAGGCCTGGATGACCAGGGCGAGGACGCTTTGCTCGATGTCCCGCAGGTTCTCGCGGCCCGAAAGGATCTCGGCGTCGGCGGCGGTGATGGCGTGGCCGACCCGGCCTCCGGTCCACAGATTCTGGCCTACGCCGATGGTGGCCGAGGCGCTGTCCGTCTCGGACACGCCGCCCGAGGTGAACGGCGGGGTGCCGACAACCGGGGAGTCGGTCCGGGTGTAGCTGCCGCTCAGCGTCACATCGAGGGTCGGACGCAGGCCCGCGCGGGCCTGGACGATGCTTTCATCCAGCGCGCGCTGATTGGCGCGTTGGGCCAGCAGCGACGGGTTGGTCCGATAGGCCAGCGCGATCGCTTCCTGCAGGGTGTCCGCCCAGGCCGGAGCGCCGATGCCGGCGACCATGGCGATGACGGCGACCGAGGTGAGTGCGCGCGAGCGTTTCAGCATGATGGTTCCTGCATGGCGCGGGGGGTGCGCCCTCATATGATACGGTCTGATGCGGGAGGGATTATTCCCGCGCCAGTTAAGTTTTTTTCACGCGATCACCCGGCGTCTCCGTCGGGGCTCCCGGAACTAGAGGGCGAAGGTGGGTTCCGGCGCCAGTTCCGCAAGCATCGGCGGGGCCGCGTCGAACAATTCCTTGCGCGATATGCCTTGCGGGCCACGGAGGTAGAGAACCGCCTTCCCGGCCGGGCCCGAGCGCTCGACGACCGCGAGCCGGCCGCCGACGGACAGGGCCTTCAGCCAGGCCTCGGGACGGCCCGGGACGGCGGCTTCGGAAACGATGATGTCGTAGCCCTCGCCTTCCGGGGCGGTCAGCGGCGCGACGACGGCGGCCACTCCCTCATCGGCGAGCGCGGGGCCGGCCACGTCGAAGACGGCCGCGTCCGAGTCCTGGGCGGTGACGTTCAGGCCCATCCGGGCCAGAACCGCCGCGGCGTAGGGGCCGGCGAGAACGAGGGCGCGCTCGCCCTCGCGCGCCCGCAGCGCCATGAGCAGCTTGGACAGGTCCCGGGGCAGCATCAGCCGACGGTCGCCCGCGACCTGGGGCTCGACCTCGGCGTAGGCGGCGAAGGCGCGATCCGCCGGAACCAGGCGTTCCCGCGGCACGGCCAGCAGGGCCGCCTGCAGGGCGCGGTCTGTGACGTCGTTGACCCGAACCTGGCTGTCGACCATGGCCTTGCGAGCGGCGGTGAAGTCCATCGTGGAAGAATCCTGCTGAAATCTGCCGCGCTTATAGGTCTGTGCGTTGCAGCGGACAATCCGATCTGATAGCGAACCCGCCTCGCGATGGACGGCCTGGTTTCTCCAGGGCTCTCGGCCTGATGGCGGAGTGGTTACGCAGCGGACTGCAAATCCGTGTACGCCGGTTCGATTCCGGCTCAGGCCTCCATCGCGGGATTTCCCTACAGACGACGCCGCAGGACGCACGCGAACAGGCGCGCCGCGCCGCGACGGCCCGCGCCCCTGAACTGAAGCGATTTCAGGCGATCGGCGCGGTGATCCAGCCGATGGCCCCGGCCGCGCCGACGGCGGCGGCCACCACCGCGACGGCGATGCCGACGCGCGCATTGCGACTGACGAAAACGAGAATACCGCCGAACATACGCCTACCCTCCCCGGACGCCTCACTGCGACACAGGTCCGGCGCGTCATCAAGGTGTACAAAGCGTTAATCGCGATTTGGTGATCGTTTTACGCTTCGCGCGCGAAATGATGCAGGGCCAGCGCCCCCGCGACGGCGACATTCAGCGAATCGAAGCCGCCGGACATGCGAATCCCGACCGGCTCGCAGCGGGTGATCAGCGCGGACGGGAGTCCCGGTCCCTCGGGGCCCAGCACAATGGCGACGCGACCGCCGGCGGGGGTCCGGTCCAGCGTCCGGTCGGCGGACGGGGTCATCGCCAGCACCCGGAAGCCCGCCGCCTTGAGGTCTTCGACAGTCCCTGTCGCCTCGAGACCCGTCGCCATCGGCGTCCGCAGGACCGCGCCGACGGAGACCCGGATGGCCTTGCGGTAAAAGGGATCACAGCACCGGTCGTCCAGCAGGACGGCGTCTGCGCCGAAGGCGGCGGCGTTGCGGAACAGACCGCCCATATTGTCGTGATTGCCGATCCCGCAGGCGAGGACGACGGTCGCCTGCTCTCCGGCGTCGTTCAGAAGCGCCGCGAGCGGCGTCCGGGCAGGCTTCTCTCCCAGCGCCAGAATGCCCCGGTGAAGAGGGAAGCCGGCGATGGCGTCCAGCACGCCCTGGGCGGCGACATAGACCGGCGTCTCGTCCGGCAGGCCGGTCAGGGCGTCCGCGAGGCCCTCCAGCCGGTTCTCCGCCAGCAGGACCGCGCGGGGGCGACAGAGGGAATGTCCGGACGTCAGGACGCGCAGCACCACCTCCCCTTCCGCGACGAACAGGCCCTGCCGCCCGGTCAGGTCTCTTTCGCGGATGTCGCGGAAGCCCGCGATACGGGGATCATCGGGGGTTTCGATGCGGAAGTTTTTCAAAGTCCGACATTTCCTGTTGCCTACATTCGATTCCCGTTGCTATAGCGCCCGCCTTCCCGAGCGAAACCTGTTCCGCAGTAGCTCAGTGGTAGAGCAGCCGACTGTTAATCGGCTGGTCGTAGGTTCGAATCCTACCTGCGGAGCCATCGCCCGGCCTTTCCCCCTCGACGGTGTCGTCGGGGGCGGTCTTTCCGGATCATTCGCGAACACCACCGCCCCGGCGATCGTTTCGGCGCGGCGGGACGGCTTTCCGCGCGACGGCGTTCGGACAAGAAAAAAGCCCGACGCGAGCGCCGGGCTGAAGAAGTTCGGTGATGGTGGGTGTCCTCGAAGAAGAGAAGACGATCCCTGTTGCGACCGAATTGGTTAACCGACTGTAAACCGTGAGGCGACCGGGCCGTCCGGCAACCAGGTCCACTGTCGGGCGCCGCCGGGACCGCTCCAGCCGACCCGCCAGCCTTCGCCCGCCCGCTCGACCTGCAGGGGGGCGGCGTCTGTCCCCGGCCCCGGCCAGACAAAGGCCTGGTCCCCGACCCTGACCACGCCGCCGGGAGCGACCGCGCCGAGCAGAACGCTCCACACGCCGCCTTCCCCCGGAATGACCTGCAGCGCCTCGCCCTGCGCCGACACCTCCACTCCCGCGCCCTGTGAGGCGGTGTGGCCGGAGGCGAGCAGGGAGCGGGCGTCGCTGTCGATGGCCCCGAGCGGCGGCGCCGGGTCGAGCCGCCGGGTCGGGCCGCCCGACCGGAGCACCGCGATAGGACCCCGCCCGCCGTCGATGATCAGCAGACGATCCGGCGACGGCGCCGCGTCCTGGCCCACCTGGGTCTCCGGACGCAGAAGAAGCGCCCCCCGGGGACGGATCATGCGAATCTCGAATCGACCGTCCGGATCGGCGGCCGCGGCGTAGGCGGCGCCCTGATCGCTGCGCAGAACCACCCGGGCGCCCGGCTCGGCGCGTCCGGAAAAGATCAGGCTCGCGTCCGCCTGCCGCACCGACAGGATCTGCGGCGGCTGGGTCCAGCCGGTCGTGTTTCCGGCCACGTCGCGGGCCGGCCGCTCGGCCTCCGGCATGCAGGCGGCCAGGCCGACGGCCGCGAAGGCGGCGATCACGCAGAAGGGCCGTTTCATCCTGTCTCTCCCGCAGCTAGGAATACGCCCCCGATAGCGCGGCGGAGCCGCCGCTGTCTTCCGTTTCACCCCGAGGTTTCATGACCATCTCCATCCAGCCGTTCGACGGCAAGTCCGTCTGCCTGTTCTGCGGCTCTTCCGACCGGTCTGATCCGGCCTACACCGTCGCGGCCCAGGAATTCGGCGCGCAGACGGCCGCGGCGGGCTGGCGACTGGTCTACGGTGGCGGCGGGGTCGGCCTGATGGGCGCCTCGGCCCGCGCCGCCCACGCGGCCGGCGGTCGGGTGCTGGGCGTCATGCCCGGCTTCCTGCGCAGCCGTGAGCGTCTGTTCGATGACGTCGAGACCCTGGTTGTGACCTCGATGCACGAGCGCAAGACAATCATGTACGACCAGTCGGACGCCTTCGTGGTCGCCCCCGGCGGCGTCGGCACCCTGGAAGAGGTGATCGAGGTTCTGTCGTGGAAGCGGCTCGACCTTCACCACAAGCCGGTGATCTTCTTGAATATCAACGGCTTCTGGGACACGCTTCTGGCAGCGATTGAAACCGGCATCGCGCAGAAGATGACGCCGGACAGCTTCCGCGAGGCCTATAGCGTCGTGGACAGCGTCGAGGCGGCGATCGCCCTGATGCAGAGCGCGGACGATCTGCCTCACTTGCAACATGATCTCCGGTAAGTGAACGTTGATCAGGGCGCGTCGACAGCGTTTCTTTTGGAAACGCGCTCTTGACAGTTTTAAATAACAACGCACACTGAGATGGTGGGTGCGACAGCGCGCCCGACCTCATCGGAGACTTCCAACAATGCGCGCCTTCCTCGTCGCCGCGGCCCTGCTGGTCGCCGCCCCCGCCTTCGCCCAGTCCGCCGCCACCAGCGCTGTCCTGACCGACGCCGCCAAGGCCCCGGCCGGCCGCACCATCATTGACGGCGCCACCTGGCGCTGCGTGGGCGCGACCTGCACCGCCAGCGGCGGCGCGAACCAGACCGCCCTGCGCGCCTGCCGTCGCGTCGTGGCCCGCTTCGGCACAGTCTCGGCCTTCACCTACAAGGGCACGGAACTGACCGCCGAACAGCTGACGGCCTGCAACGCCGCCTGATCGGTCGCGCATCGCTGAAACTGAAAAGGCCGCCCTGCAAGGGGCGGCCTTTTTGCTGTCGTCAGGAAGGCCGGCCTCAGGCCGTCTCGCCCTTCAGGCGCTGTACGATCCGCTCCCGCCCGATCATCGGGGCGATGGCGGCCATGTCGGGGCCGTGGGGCTGGCCGGTCAGGATCAGGCGCAGGGGCATGAACAGGCCCTTGCCCTTGGCGCCGGTCTTTTCCTTCACAGCGTTGGTCCAGGTCGGCCACAGGGTCTCGTCCACCGTCTCCGGCAGGACTTCCAGCGCGGCGGCGGCGAAGGCGGCGTCCTCGATCACCGGGGTGACCGGGCCGCGCACGATGGCGGCCAGACCGACGACATCGGCGAACTTCTGCAGGTTGGGGCGCACGACCTCCCAGAAGGTCTGCCCCAGATCGGCGTCCAACGCCGCCAGACGCGGCTGGGCCGTCGCATAGTCCATCGCGTGCAGGGCCTGGGCGTTCAGACGGTCCAGATCGGCGGTGTCATAGCGCGCGGGCGAACGGCCCATCTTGGAGAAGGCGAAGCTGTCGCCCAGCGCCTGCACCGAGGCGCCGACCTCCAGCGCGTCCGAGGTGCCGATCTTGCCGAGGTGGCTGGTGATGGCGATGGGCTCATAGCCCTGCTCGCGCATGTCGCTGATCGACAGGGAGCCCAGACGCTTGGACAGGGCCGCGCCGTCGGCGCCGACCAGCAGCGGCATGTGGGCGAAGCCCGGGACCGTGGCGCCGAGCGCCTCGAAGATCTCGATCTGGGCGCCGGTGTTGGTGACGTGGTCCTCGCCCCGGATGATGTGGGTGATGGCCATGTCGATGTCGTCGACGACCGAAGGCAGGGTGTAGAGGAACAGGCCGTCCTCGCGGATCAGCACGGGGTCCGACATGGAGGCGGTGTCCACCTCGGCGTGGCCGCGGGCCAGGTCTTCCCAAGCGACGCGCTTGCCTTCCAGCTTGAAGCGCCAGTGCGGGCGGCGGCCCTCGGCCTCATAGGCGGCCTTCTCGGCCTCGGTCAGCTCCAGCGCGGCGCGGTCGTAGATCGGCGGCAGGCCGCGCGACAGTTGCACCTTGCGGCGACGGTCCAGTTCTTCCGAGGTCTCATAGCAGGCATAGAGGCGGCCCGAGGCCTTCAGGCGCGCGGCGGCCTCCTCATAGCGGTCGAACCGCTTGGACTGGTTGTGGCGCTCGTCCCAGAGCAGGCCCAGCCAGGTCAGGTCGTCCTCGATCCCCTGCTCGAACTCGGGGGTCGAGCGGGCCAGGTCGGTGTCGTCGATCCGCAGCACGAACGAACCGCCCTGCCCCTTCGCGAACAGCCAGTTCACCAGGGCGGTGCGGACGTTGCCGACGTGCAGCTTACCCGTCGGCGACGGGGCGAAACGAACCTTGACGGTCATGGGAAGAGAAACCTCGGAATGCGAGGCGCGTAGGTCGCGCTGCAACCCGGCGAAGTCAAGGCGCGAAGGGGGTCAAGCGGTGGGACAGCCCGCCCGGAACGCACGCGTATCCGCCAGGAAGGTCTCGGCGAGCGCCGGGGTTTCGAACGGAATGTCGTGTTCGGCGATCTGTTCGCTGGTCTCGCGCCAATAGCCCTTGCCGATGCAGGCCGATCCGTCGAGGCAGTCGAACCGCACCACGGCATGTTCCCCGTCGACGATGACAGTCCCTTCCGAGATCGAGTCCAGGGGCAGGGTCCACAAACCCCAGGCGGCGTTGCGCCCGAACAAATGGGACAGGGTCCCGCAATCCCCGCGGACCTGATGATAAAAGAAGGGCATGCCCCGACCGGTGCTGCCGTAGCTGAAATAGGTCTCCGCCCGGTCCTGAGCGGAAACCGCACCCGCCCCGGTCAGGGCGGCGGCGGAGATGGCGGCGGCGATCAGCAGGTCACGCATCAGGAATCCCTTCGCTTTGGGCGAGGAGACGGGTGATCCGATGAACGCCGCGTGAACGACGTTCGATCAGTCGTCGCGGTGGACGCGCTCGCGACGCTCGTGGCGTTCCTGGGCCTCGACCGACAGGGTCGCGGTGGGACGGGCTTCCAGACGACCGAGGCTGATCGGCTCGCCGGTCTCCTCGCAATAGCCGTAGGAGCCGTCCTCGATACGACGCAGGGCTTCGTCGATCTTGGAGATCAGCTTGCGCTGTCGATCACGGGTTCGCAGCTCGAGCGCCCGGTCAGACTCGGACGAGGCGCGATCCACCAGATCCGGGTGGTTCTCGGTCTCGGCCTTGAGATTACTGACGGTGCCCTTGGACTCACGAAGGATGTCATCCTTCCAGTCCATGAGCTTGCCCTTGAAGTAGGCCAGCTGCCGTTCATTCATGAACGGTTCGTCGTCGGACGGCCGGTACGCAGCCGTTTCGAGAACAGACGCCAATGCGTTCATCGCACTCACGCTCTAAACAGCGCCCCCCTGTGGCGCACCGCTGCGTATAGGGATGCGAAAGAGTCGCGGCAACACGCCTCTCGCGAGCGTGAGCGAGAAACGTTAATCCGCGCCCGCCACCGTGACATTTCTTCATCACTCCCGCCCCGCGTCCTGCGGTTTTCGGGATGAAATTGCCGTTTCAGCCGGCGCTGCGGCTCATGCCCGCCTTGGCCAGCTCAACCGCCGCGCGAAGATCGATTTGATCGAGCACCGCCTTCAGCCCGGGATCGGCATCCTCGGGGCGATCTTCCTTGAGGCTGCGCGTCAGGCTTTCGAGCGCACCCTCCCCGGCCTCGCCCGCCAGCAGCGCCAGCTTCAGCTCGTCGAGCCGATCGAGAAGACCGCGCCCGCGTCGAACAGCGCGCCGGCGACGTTCGGTGGCGTCTTCCACGCCCTGGAGCGCCATCAGGGCGGTCATGCCGGCTACGCCGGACACCGAGGCCGCCGCAGAAGGGGCGCTGGCCGGGGCGGCGGACGCGCCGCCGGAAACGGAGAAACCGCTCGCCACCTTGCCGGGGCGGGCGGGCTGTGACGCCGAGGGGCCGGTGGGGCCGGTAACCTTCATGGGAGGAGACTCCGGGACATGAGCGACCATCGCGGCCGCTGGTCACTGTTTGGTTAACGGCCCGGCAGAATCTGCCGCGACCGGCGGGCAGCGGGCGTTTCGTTGCATTGTTTTTGCTGACTTTTGTCTCTGGCATGGCCTTGGCATGGAGGGTCGCGAACACGCTTCACCGGACACCTGACCGATGCAGAAATTGCTGGCCTCCCTGCTGACCGCCGCCGCTCTGGCCGGATTCGCCGCTCCGGCGATGGCCCAGTCGCGGATCAAGGACATCGCCGCCATCGAGGGCGTGCGGTCCAACCAGCTGGTCGGCTACGGCCTGGTCATGGGTCTGGCCGGAACGGGCGACTCGCTACGCAACTGCCCCTTCACCCGCCAGTCGCTGGAGGGGATGAGCGAGCGCCTGGGCAACAATATTCGCGGCGCGACGGCCAACACCAAGAACATGGCCGCGGTCATGGTCACCGCCGAACTGCCCGCCTTCGCCACGCCGGGGGCGCGCATCGACGTCAACGTCTCCTCGATGTGCGACGCCAAGAGCCTGCTGGGCGGGTCGCTGATCGTCACCGGCCTGCAGGGCGCGGACGGTCAGGTCTATGCGGTCGCGCAAGGCTCCATCCAGACCGGGTCGGTTTCGGCTTCCGGAGCTTCCGGATCCTCGGTGACGCGCGGCGTGCCGACGGCCGGCCGGATCGCCTCGGGCGCCACGGTCGAACGCGAGACCGGTTTCGAACTGGCCAATATGAACGAGGTCCGGCTGACCCTGCGCAATCCCGACTTCACCACGGCCCAGCGGGTCGCGGCGGTCATCAACCAGTCCTATCCGAACAGCGCCCTGGCGGAGAACGGGACGGTCGTGGCCCTGCGGGCGCCCGCCGGGCTCGGCATGGCCGGCTTCATCAGCCGGGTCGAGAACCTGCCGGTCTCGGTCGATGCGCCGGCCAAGGTGATCATCGACGAGGTCAATGGCGTGATCGTCATGGGCGATGCGGTGCGCGTCTCCACCGTCGCCATCGCCCAGGGCAATCTGACGGTCTCCGTCCAGGAGAGCCCGATGGTCAGCCAGCCGGAACCCTTCAGCCGCGGCGGCCAGACCGTGGTGGTGCCCCAGTCCGACGTGCAGGTCGAGGAGGAGCGCGGCGTGCAGATGCGGATGGTCGGCGGCGGCAGCTCCCTGTCCAGCCTGGTCAACGGCCTGAACGCCCTCGGCGTCAGCCCCCGCGACATGATCAGCATCCTGCAGGCGATCAAAGCCGCCGGCGCCCTGCAGGCTGACATCGAGGTGATGTGACGATGAGCGATCTCACCCTCGCCTCCCCCTACTCCGGCGGCCTGCCCGCGACCGGTGTCCAGACGCCACGCGGCGCGGATACGGCCCGCATGCGCGAGACCGCGGAGCAGTTCGAGGCGTCCTTCCTGTCGCAGATGCTGAAGCCGATGTTCGAAGGTCTGAAGACCGACGGCATGTTCGGCGGCGGCGAGGCCGAGGGCCAGTGGCGCAGCTTCATGATCGACGCCATGGCGAAACAGACGGTCAAGGCCGGCGGCATCGGCCTTGCCGACCAGGTCATGGCCCAGATGATCCGGATGCAGGAGCAGGGACAGTCATGACCGAGGCAATGAACGCCACCGCCCGTGTGGACCAGATGACCGATCTGACCGAGCGGCTCACGGCCTGTCTGATCGCGGAGGCCCGGGCCTTCGAGACGCGACGGCCGCAGGACGCCGCGGCGACCGTCGCGGCGACGCAGGAACTGGCCAACACCTACCGGCGGGAATCCGCCCAGTTGAAGGCCAATCCGGCGGCGATCGCCGGCGCCCCCGCCGCGCGGCGCTCAGCCCTGGTCAAGGCCACGGAAGCGTTCGAGGCGGTGCTGACGCGGCACGCCCGCGCGGTCGAGGCCGCGCGTCAAATCTCCGAAGGTCTGGTGAAAACCATCGCGGCGGAGGTCGCCGCCCAGCGCGGTTCGCCGTCCGCGTACGGCGCTTCGGGCAAGGCCAACACCGCCGATCCCCGCGCCTTCGCGTTCAACCGGACCGCTTAACCCTGGGCGCACACGCGCAAAGGCGTTTTTAACGCAAGTCGGCGTATGGCTCCGGCATGAACATGAAATCGCGCCTTCTCGGCATGGCTTTCGCGGCTTCCGACGTGCTCCTTGAGCTGGACGGGGAGTCGGTGACCTTCGCCATCGGCGCGGGGCCTGTGCCGGGCGTGGACCCCGGCGCGGCCTGGAGCGGCCAGCCGCTTGAAAGCTTCCTGGGCGATGCGTCCCGCGCGCGGGTGATGTCTGCGGTTCGGGCCCTGTCTCCGGGTGTCCGCTCCGCGCCGGTCGACGTCGAGATCCTGACCGGCGACGGCCGGGCGCGTAAGGCCGTTCTGCGGGCCTTCCTGTTGCCCGATCTCGCGCCTTTCGTGTCCTGCGCCGTGGCCTGGCAGGGCGTGGCCTATCAGGCGGTCGCCCCGCAGACCGAGCCCCTGCTCGACGCCCGGGGGCTGCTCAAGCGTCTGAGCGGCTTGCTGGGAGCGGGCGCCGTGCCCAACCCGCCCGGCCTGAGCGTCGACTTCGTCGAGATTCCCGGTCTCGACGCGCTGGACGACGACGCGCACCGCAACGCCGCCCAGAGGATCGAGGCCTGCCTCCAGTCGGCCTCGCTGAACGGGGCCAGCGCCGCGAAGCTGGCGCCGGACCGGTTCGCCCTGATGCGGAACAGCACGGACATCGTGGACCTGACGGTCGAGATCCGCGCGCTCGGCGCGGCGGAAGGTCTGGACCTGTCCGCCCAGGCCAGCCGGGCCGACATCGGCGCCGTGGAGGCCGCCGTCGCGGTGCGCACCCTGCGACTGGCGCTGAATGAATGTCTGAAGGACGGCGTGACCGCAGGCGATCGGTTCGCAGAACGTCTGCGCCGCACGGTCGAGAACGCCGACCGTTTCCGCGGCATCGTCCGGACCCGCGACTTTACCCTCGCCTGGCAGCCGATCGTCTCGCTGGACACCCGCCTGGTGCACCATTTCGAGGCCCTGTCCCGCTTCGGCGGCGCCCATCAGGCGCCGACCGGCCCGATCGCGATGGCGGAGGAGCTGGGGCTGATCGAGGACTTTGATCTGGCTGTCGCCGAAAAGGCCGTGTCCCAGATGCGCAAGCCCGGCTTCGGGCTGGTCAAGGCCGCGATCAATGTGTCGGGCGTTTCGCTGGGCGATGACCGCTACGTCGAGGGACTGCTCCGGATGACCGCCGCCGCGCCGGAGGTTCGCAAACGCCTCATGGTCGAGGTGACCGAGACGGCGTCGGTGCCGGACCTGCCCGCCGCCAACCGGCGCCTGCAGGCCCTGCGGGAGGCGGACATCCGCGTCTGCCTGGACGACTACGGCGTGGGCGCGGCGTCGCTGGACTACCTGCGTCAGCTGTCCGTGGACCTCCTCAAGCTGGACGGGGTCTTCGCACGCGAGCATCAGGCCGATCCGAAGGTCCAGGCCCTGGCCAGTCACCTGCTCAAGCTCTGCCAGGAGCTGAAGATCCAGACCGTGGCCGAGATGATCGAGACCGAGGAGCAGGCGGCCGCGATGAAGGCCCTCGGCGTCGACTTCGGTCAGGGCTGGCTGTTCGGCCGTCCTGCCGAGACCCCCGTCGTCGCCGCGCCCGTCACCAACCGACGCCGGGGCGAGGTCGTGGGCTGGGGCTAAAGCGCCAGCGTCCGGTCCACGCCGATCGCCTGCAGGAAGTCCGGGTCGTGGCTGACGACCACCAGGGCTCCGTCGTAGTCGCGCAGCGCGGCCTCGATCACCGCGATCGAGTCCAGATCGAGATGGTTGGTGGGCTCGTCCAGAATCAACAGTTGCGGCGGATGATCGCCGCCGGTGACGCAGGCCAAGGCGGCGCGTAGCCGCTCTCCTCCGGACAGCGCCTCGACCGGCTTGTGAGCCGCCGCGTTGCGAAAGAGGAACCGGGCCAGGGCGGCGTGAGCCGCGTTGATGTCCAGCCCCGGGTTGAGACGTCTGCAGGCCTCCAGCAGCGTCTCACCGGGGCGCAGCAGGGCTGCGTCCTGATCCAGAAGCGCCGCCGCGACAGGACGATCAACCCGGCCGGACGTCGGCTCGAGATCGCCGGCGATCACCCTGAGCAGGGTCGATTTCCCGGCGCCGTTCGGCCCCGTGACCGCCAGTCGCTCCGGACCGGTCAGCGCCAGCGACACCGGGTGAAGAATGCTCCGGCCGTCGGGGGCGGACCAACGCGCCTGTTCAAGCGTCAGCACCGTGCGGCCCGCCGCCAGCCCGGTCGGCGGCAACTGCAGGTCCATGGCCCGGCCCCTTTCGACACGGGCCCGGGCGGACGCCAGACCGGCCTCCGCCGCCTCGATCCGGCGCTCCGTCAGGCGGCCTTCGCGCGCGCCGGAGTTCTCCGCCCGTTCAGCCATGGAGCCGAGCAGGATCTTCGGTTCGGACGTCTTCATCGCGAAGGCGCGGCCGGCCCGGTCCCGCCGGGCCTTGCGCTCCAGGGCCTTCTGCCCCTCGCGCGCGGCGGCGGTCGCCTCACGCCGGGCGGCGTCGAGGTCCCGTTCGGCGGCGGCGCGCTCGGCGGCCTTCCGCCCGGCATAGAGATCATAGCCGCCGCCATGGACCGCGACGCCGAGGCTGGAGAGCTCCACGATCCGGTCCATGGACCTGAGCAGGGCCCGGTCATGGCTGGCCACGACCGCGCCGCCGGGCCAGCGCGCCAGCAGGGCGGCGATCTGCGCCCGCCCATCCCGGTCCAGATGGTTGGTCGGCTCGTCCAGCACCAGCAGGTCCGGCGGGTCGAGCAGCAGGGCCGCCAGGCGGAGGCGGGTCTGTTCTCCGCCGCTGAGCGACGCCGTCGGTCGGGCGAGGTCCAGGCCGGCGAGGCCGACCTCGGCGAGCGCCGCCGAGACCCGGTCGTCCAGTCCCCAGTCGGCCGCTTCCAGATCGCCGGGGCCGCCGTCGCCGGCCAGAATACGGGCGATGACATCCAGGGCGTCGGCGACGCCCAGCGTTCCGGCGACGGTTTCGGAGGGGGCGGGATCGGGCCTCTGCGCCAGCCAGGCGACCCGTCCGGCCTGGGTGACAACGCCGTCAACCGGCTCCGCCAGGCCGGCGATCAGACGCAGGAGGGTCGTCTTGCCCGAGCCGTTCCGGCCGACAAGTCCAACGCGCTCCCGCCCGAAGGCGAGGGTCAGATCAGAGAAAAGGGTCTGGCCGTCAGGCGTGCGGGCCGCGACGCGAGCGAGCGTCACGAGCGCGGATGCGGACGGGCCTGGGCTTCGGAGTGAGGGCATAGGCGAGCACGAGCAGCAGCGGGGCGGAAAGGGCGAAACCGGTTTCCAGCGTGCTGATCATGATCGTCGGGCCTCCAGTGAACTCACTCGATAGCGAAAGGATGGGTGCGGATCGCCTTCCGTGCAAGCCTTTTCAGGTCTGGCCGCGCTGACGAGACCGTGAAAGGCTGCGTCCCGGGAGGATTTCCATGCGCCATCTGATCCGCTTCGCCGCCGTTGCGGCCCTGCTCGCCACCGCGGCCTGCGCTCACGGCCCCGAGGCCGCCGCCCCGCCTCCGGACTATACGCCGCTGGAGACCCGGCCGACCGGTCCGCACGCCCGGCTGTATGCCGACTGCATCCGGCAGGCGGCCGAACGCGGCGCCTACAGGCAGGTGATCGACGGCGGCGACGAACTGCTGCTGTTTACCTGTGACGGCCCGCTCGCGGCGGCGTTCTGGCAGGCCCTCGGGCCGCACAGCGAGCGGGTGGGCAGCGGGTTCGAGGAAGGCGGGCGCCGGTACCGGTCGACCGCGCCGGTCATCCGTAACCTGATCGGTGTGGACTATTGCTCCGTGGATGCGTCCGGCGGCGACGCCCGCTGCCTGCTGACCTTCAACGCGGGCGACTTCCTGATCGCGGATGACTGAGGCCAACGGCGTCCCTACATCCCGACCATGACCCACGCCGACACCGCTGACGCCATGGCCGAGCGCCGCAAGGCCGCGACGGATCGCATTCGCGCCGGAACCGGAATCGACGAGGCGATGATCGACCGGCTGGTCGAGGCCTTTTACGCAAGGGTCCGCGACGACGCCCTGATCGGCCCGATTTTCGCCGAGCGGGTCGAGGACTGGGCGCCGCATCTGGCGCAGATGAAGCTGTTCTGGTCGTCGGTCGCCCTGTCGACGGGCGTCTATCAGGGGCGCCCGATGCCGAAGCACCTGCCCCTGCCCGTCGACGCGACCCATTTCGACCGCTGGCTGTCCCTGTTCGAGGAGACGACCCGCGAGGTCTGCCCGCCTGACGCCGCCGCCCACTTCATGGAACGGGCCCGCCGGATCGCCGCGAGCCTGGAACTGGGCGTGGCCAATGCGAACAGCGTCCTTCTGGGACCGGGAGAGCGTTACCGAAGGCCGTGGACGCCGCAGGACTGAGGGGCTGCTGCCACCTGCTGTCAGCAGGCTGGCGAAACCGGAGGTGAGTTCCTATAATGTTCTTGCTGATTTTCCCGAACTGTCCCCCATATAGCGCTGTCGCGCCGGACCCTCCCCGGCCCCTCCGCGTTCTCCGGATTCCATGACCGAAAAGCACAACTTCATCCGCGTCCGCGGCGCCCGCGAGCACAATCTCAAGGGTGTCGATCTCGACATTCCGCGCGAGAAGCTGGTGGTGATGACGGGCCTGTCGGGCTCGGGCAAATCCTCGCTCGCCTTCGACACCATCTATGCCGAGGGCCAGCGCCGCTATGTCGAGAGCCTGAGCGCCTACGCCCGCCAGTTCCTGGAGCTGATGGGCAAGCCGGACGTGGACCTGATCGAGGGCCTCAGCCCGGCCATTTCCATCGAGCAGAAGACGACGTCGAAGAACCCGCGCTCGACCGTCGGCACCGTGACGGAGATCCACGACTACATGCGCCTGCTCTGGGCGCGGGTGGGCATCCCCTACTCCCCGGCCACCGGCCTGCCGATCGAGAGCCAGACCATCTCCATGATGGTCGACAAGCTGACGGCCCTGGCCGACGGCGAGCGCATCCTGCTGCTGGCCCCGGTCGTCCGCGGACGCAAGGGCGAGTACAGGAAGGAAATGGCCGAGTGGCAGCGCGCGGGCTTCCAGCGCGTGAAGATCGACGGCGAGTTCTACGCCATCGAGGACGCCCCGGCGCTGGACAAGAAGTTCAAGCACGACATCGACATCGTGGTGGACCGGATCGTCACCAAGCAGGGCCTTGAGGGTCGCTATGCGGACAGCCTTCAGACGGCCCTGGGTCTGGCGGACGGCATTGCTGTGGCGGAGTGGGCCAATACGATGGAAGGCGAGACCGGGCCGCGCCGGATCACCTTCTCCGAAAAGTTCGCCTGCCCGGTCTCGGGCTTCACCATCAGCGAGGTCGAGCCGCGGCTGTTCTCGTTCAACAACCCGTTCGGGGCCTGCCCGGTCTGCGACGGCCTGGGCGTGAAGCTGGCCTTCGACGCCGATCTGGTAGTGCCGGATCGGGACAAGAGTCTGCATGCGGGTGCGGTGGCGCCCTGGTCGCGCGGCCCTTCGCCGCTCTACACCCAGACCCTGCAGTCGCTGTCGACCCACTATGGCTTCTCGATGGACAAGCCCTGGCGCGAGCTGCCGGGCAAGGCGCAGACCGTGATCCTGCACGGCTCGGGCGGCGAGAAGATCAAATTCGTCTATGACGACAACGCCCGGAAATACGAGACTCTGAAGGCCTTCGAGGGCGTGATGCCGAACCTCGAGCGTCGCTGGCGCGAGACGGACTCGGCCTGGGTGCGCGAGGAACTGGGCCGGTTCCAGTCCGAAACCCCGTGCGAGGCCTGCGGCGGAAAGCGGCTTAAGCCGGAGGCGCTGGCGGTGAAGATCGCCGGCGAGGACATCGCCGAGGTCTCCTGGCTGTCGATCCGGCATGCCCACGAATGGTTCCTGGGTCTCGAGGGCAAGCTGACCGACAAGCAGATGGAGATCGCGCGGCGGATCCTGAAGGAGATCAACGACCGCCTCGGCTTCCTGAACAATGTCGGCCTGGACTATCTGAACCTGTCGCGCAGTTCCGGCACCCTGTCCGGGGGCGAGAGCCAGCGCATCCGTCTGGCCAGCCAGATCGGTTCGGGCCTGACCGGCGTCCTGTATGTCCTCGACGAGCCGTCCATCGGCCTGCACCAGCGTGACAACACCCGCCTGCTGGAAAGCCTGAAGGGGCTTCGGGACCTCGGCAATTCGGTACTGGTGGTCGAGCACGATGAGGAAGCCATTCTCACCGCCGACTATGTCATCGACATGGGGCCGGCGGCCGGCGTTCACGGGGGCACGGTCTGTGCCCACGGCGCCCCCGCAGAGGTGATGGCCAACCCCAACTCCCTGACCGGCAAATACCTGACCGGTGAGAAGGAGATCGAGCTGCCGCCCGAAGGCCGTCGTCCGGTCAACCGCAAGCGGATGCTCAAGGTCTCGGGCGCCACGGGAAACAATCTGAAGAACGTCACGGGCGAGATCCCCGTCGGCCTGTTCACCTGCATCACCGGCGTGTCCGGCGGCGGCAAGTCGACCTTCACCATCGAGACGCTCTACAAGGCGGCCGCCCGTCGCCTGAACAATGCGTCCGACGCCCCGGCCGCCTTCGACCGGATCGAGGGACTGGAGCAGTTCGACAAGGTCATCGACATCGACCAGTCTCCGATCGGCCGCACCCCGCGCTCGAACCCGGCCACCTATACCGGCGCCTTCGGCCCGATCCGCGACTGGTACGCCGGCCTGCCCGAGGCCAAGGCGCGGGGCTACGGCCCCGGCCGGTTCTCCTTCAATGTGAAGGGCGGACGCTGCGAGGCCTGTCAGGGCGACGGCCTGATCAAGATCGAGATGCATTTCCTGCCGGACGTCTACGTCACCTGCGACGTCTGTCACGGCAAGCGCTACAACCGCGAGACGCTGGAGATCGTGTTCAAGGGCAAGTCCATCTCGGACGTCCTTGATATGACGGTGGAAGAGGCCGCCCGCTTCTTCTCGGCCGTGCCGTCGATCCGCGACAAGATGCAGACGCTGGAGCGGGTCGGTCTGGGCTATGTCAAGGTCGGCCAGTCAGCCACGACCCTTTCCGGCGGCGAGGCCCAGCGGGTCAAGCTGTCCAAGGAGCTGTCGAAGCGGGCGACAGGCAAGACCCTCTACATCCTCGACGAGCCGACCACGGGCCTGCATTTCGAGGACACCCGCAAGCTGCTGGAGGTGCTTCAGGAGCTGGTCGAGAGCGGCAACACGATCGTGGTGATCGAGCACAACCTCGATGTCATCAAGGTGGCCGACTACCTGCTGGACTTCGGGCCCGAGGGCGGTGACGGCGGCGGCGAGATCGTGGCCGTCGGCACGCCCGAAGAGGTGGCGAAGAACCCGAAGAGCTGGACCGGAAAATACCTCAAGGAGGTGCTGGACCGGCACGAGGCGCGTCGCAAGGCGCGGGTGGCCGGACTGTCAGAGGCTGCCGCCAGGCCGGCGAAGGTCAAGGCGAAGGCGCGGGCCTGACGGTCCGCGCCGGTCGCGCGTTCAGGGTTTCGGCAGGTCGCGGGCGATCACGGCGAAGGGGGCCCAGAGCAGGGTCGAGACCATCGCCATGCCCAGAGGCAGCAGCAGCAGGGTCAGCAGGGCGCCGACGGCCGCGATCGGGGTTCCCGGCCCGCCGCTGGCCATGGCGACGCTCAACGGCCAGCCGATGAGGACCAGAAGCAGGACGACGATCGCCGCGAGCGCCAGAACCACGATGTTCAGGCCCAGAAGCGGCCAGAACAGGGGACGGGCCGCCTTCCAGGCCTCCGCAAAGGCCAGCCGCTCCCGCACGAAGGTCAGCGGGACGGCCAGACAGAGCCGCACCGACACCCAGATCATCAGGCCGGTCACCGCCAGCCAGACCACGGCGCCCGCGATCATTCCGCCGGCCGCCGTCGCCCAGGTCACCAGCGCCTCGCCCCCGAAGTTGAAGAGGACGCTGATGCAGCCCAGCACCAGCGCCGCGACCAGCACCCGTCCCTCGTCGCGGCCCAGACGAAGGAAGGCGAAGCGGGGCGCTTCCGGGGTCAGAACGGCGCGATACACCGCAGCGCCCAGCACGGCCTGCATGACCACAGCGATCGGGATCATCAGCAGGGAGGTCCGTTCCAGAGCCGCGGTGGCGTCCGCGGACAGGCGGGCGGCGTCGCCGCCGGCGGCCGCGAACTCCTCCATGAACGGCGCGACCAGAGGCAGGGCCGCCAGCAGCATCACGATCAGGCCCAGCAGCCAGACTCCGCCCCAGGCCGCGATCACGCCGGGCCGTCGACGGCTGATGCGGAAGCCTTCGAAGGCGGCTTCGGTGGCGTTGATCTTCATGGGAGGACTCCGTGACTCGTCGCCCGTTCTAGTGACAGGTCCGGCAGGTGTCAGTGGAAATCCGACCGGGTGCGACCGGCGGTCCCGCGCCGGTCCCGGATGTTGGTGCTGGCATCTGACGGCGAGGCCGCTAGAACGCCCGCATGAGCACGCCCCCCTCCCCCTCTCCCGTTCACGTCATCGGCGGCGGCCTCGCCGGTTCGGAAGCCGCCTGGCAGATCGCCAACGCCGGCGTGCCCGTCATCCTCCACGAGATGCGCGGCGTGCCCGGCGTGAAGACCGACGCGCACCAGACGGACGGGCTGGCCGAGCTGGTCTGCTCCAACTCCTTCCGCTCGGATGACTGGGAGTATAACGCGGTCGGCCTGCTCCATGCCGAGATGCGGGCGCTGAACTCGATCATCATGGCCTGCGGCGACGCCCATCAGGTGCCCGCGGGCGGGGCTTTGGCCGTGGACCGCGACGGCTTCTCTCAGGCGGTCACGGCGAAGCTGGAGGCCCATCCGCTGGTCACCCTGGTGCGCGAGGAGATCGCCGGCCTGCCGCCGGAAGAGTGGGACAATGTCATCGTCGCCACCGGCCCCCTCACCTCGCCCGCGCTCGCCGACGCCATCCTGAAGGCCACGGGGGAGGAGAGCCTGAGCTTCTTCGACGCCATCGCCCCCATCGTCCACGCGGACAGCATCGACTTCGATATCGCCTGGCGTCAGTCGCGTTATGACAAGGAAGGCCCGGGCGGAGACGCCGCCGCTTACGTCAACTGCCCGATGGACAAGGACCAGTACGAGGCCTTCATCGACGCCCTGCTGGACGGGCCGAAGGCCGAGTTCAAGGACTGGGAAAACGTCCCCTATTTCGACGGCTGCCTGCCCATCGAGGTGATGGCCGAGCGGGGTCGCGAGACCCTGCGCCACGGCCCGATGAAGCCGGTCGGCCTGACCAATCCGCGCAATCCGACCGTCAAGGCCCACGCCATCGTCCAGCTGCGTCAGGACAACGCCCTGGGGACCCTGTTCAACCTGGTCGGCTTCCAGACCAAGCTGAAGCACGGGGCGCAGGCCGAGACCTTCCGCATGATCCCGGGCCTGCAGAACGCCCAGTTCGCACGCCTTGGCGGCCTGCACCGCAACACCTACCTGAACAGCCCGCAACTGCTGGACAAGCAACTGCGCCTGAAGGCCATACCGCGCCTGCGCTTCGCCGGTCAGGTTACGGGCGTCGAGGGCTATGTCGAGAGCGCGGCCATGGGGCTGCTGACCGGTCGTCTGGCCGCGGCGCAGGCGCTGGGTCGTGACCTGTCCGCCCCGCCGCCGGAGACGGCCATCGGCGCGCTGGTTGAGCACATCACCGGCGGGCATCTGGAAGGCTCCAAGTTCCAGCCGATGAACATCAACTACGGCCTGCTGCCGCCGCTGGAGGCGCCGCGCAAGGACGCCGACGGCAACCGCATCCATCCCAAGGAGCGCGGCCGGGCCAAGAAGCGGCTGATGAGCGTTCGCGGTCTCGAGGCCCTCAAGGCCTGGCGGGACGCGGGCTGATGAGCGAACCGACCGAACTGGGCCGTCTGATCGACCGCCGCACCACCCTGCTCTACCGCCTCGACCTGATCGCGAAGGGCGCGCAGATCACCTATGACGACGGCACCCCCGTGGATATGGCGTCCGAGAAGGCGCGGCTGGAGGACGAGGTGGCCCGACTGGATCGCAAGATCTTAAGCCTGCAGCCGCCCGCCGGTCAGGCCTGACGGTTCGCCGCGATCCAGCGGTGGATCAGGTCTTCCAGATCGGCCGCCTTCGCTTCAACGGCGGACAGGTCCGCGAAGGTCGCCACGCCCCGGTCGGACGACGGCCATTTTGCAAGGCGCTCCGGATCTTCGACGGCGAAACCGGACGGGGCCCGTACAGCCGCGCCACGATGCAGGACCAGACGCGCACCGCCCTTGCGCTCGATCCCGAGCGTGACCCGGTCCTGATCTCCGTCCGCGAAACTGGGCGCGTTCCACTTGATCGTTTCGGTCAGGTCCGGCGCGGCGGCGGTCACGAGGTCACGCAGACGGTCGATCAGCGTCCGGTTTTCCGGCGACAAAGCGTCCAGCCAGGTCTCGACGGGATTTCCCATAGCGGCGAGCTTCCCTAGGTTGGCGGCGCGGCGCAAGCCGCCGGAGCCCCGAATGTCCTCTCCCCTGCCTTTCGAGTTCGCCCGCCGCGCGGTGCGCCAGAAAATCACCGATGTCTTCAACGACGCCGAGCAGGGCGAGCGGCCGGTGCTGCGTCGCGCCGACGCCCTGTTCCCGCCCGACGGGGTGGCTGCGCGGGTCAACGGCGACGTGGTGACCATGATGATCGGCGGGGTGTCCGGCCTGCTGCTGCAGATGCTGCATCCGGCGGTGCTGGCGGGGGTCTGGGACCATTCCGACTTCCGCGCCGACATGCACGGCCGCCTGCGCCGGACCGCCAAATTCATCGCCACCACCACCTATGACCATGCGGAAAATGGTCAGGCGATGATCGACAAGGTCAATCGCATCCACGCGAAGCTGGCGGGCGTTCTGCCGGACGGCACGCCCTATCGCGTCTCTGATCCCGCCCTGCTGGCCTGGGTGCATGTGACCGAGACGATCAGCTTCCTCGACTCCTGGATCCGCTACGCCGAGCCGGACATGACTATGGCGGATCAGGACGCCTATTTCGACGAGATGGCCCGCATCGGGGCGGCTCTGCACGCCGATCCCCTGCCCCGGACGCGGGCAGAGGCCGAGGCCCTGATCCAGAGCTATCGCCCGCAGTTGAAGGCCGACGCCCGCACCCGCGAGGTGGCGCGGATGGTGATGCGCCAGCGGGTCGGCTCGCCCGCCGTCGACGCCGCCGCCGGGGTCATCATGCAGGCCGGGCTGGACCTGCTGCCGGACTGGGCCCAGGCCATGCACGAGCGGCCGTTCGGACCGCCGCGCGCCCTGACCCGCGCAAGCGCCCTGTCCACCGCCCGCGTCATCCGCTGGGCCTTTCGGGGCTCGCCGAATGTCCGGGTGCATCCGCCGGAAGTGACGCGCTACTGATGCCCTTCGATATCCATGTTGATGACCTGTCGGGGCGGCCGACACAGGACCTTCTGGCCTTCCATGTCGCTCAGATGCAGGTCTGGTCGCCGCCGGAATCCGTACATGCCCTGGACCTGTCAGCGCTGAAGACCCCCGACATCACGGTCTGGACGGTGTGGGACGGCAAGGCGGTCGCCGGGGTCGGCGCCCTGCGCGAACTCTCTCCGGAACAGGGGGAGCTGAAGTCGATGCGGACCCATCCGGATCACCTGCGCAAGGGCGTGGCCGCGGCCCTGCTGGAGCACATCATGGATGAGGCGAAGGCGCGGGGTCTGAAACGACTGAGCCTCGAAACCGGCTCGGGCCCTGCCTTCGAGCCCGCGCTGGCGCTGTACCGCCGCCGGGGCTTTGCCGAGGGCCCGGCCTTCGGCGGCTATACGGCGACCGACTTCAACCGGTTCCTGCACCTGGACCTGTAGGTCACGCCTTCCGGTCGGCCAGACGGACGAAATAGACCGACCCATAGGCGCCGATGCCGAGCAGGGCCAGGGTCACCACCAGCGGGGCGTCTCCGACCGGATAGTGGAGGATGGCCGTCCAGTACCACTGGAAGCCGGCGAAGACCGCCATGGTCAGGAGCCAGGGCGCATAGGCCAGTTTGAAGGCCCGGGCGAACCCGCGCGGAGGCGTGCCGCCCGTCCGCATGAAAAAGCCGGTGATCGCGGCCGGCGCCGCCGCCAGTCCGAAGACCTGGCCCAGAAGCAGGACGATGTCGGCGAACGCGGTCACGGGGACCTCCTTCAGGTCAGAGGCGGCCGCGAACGGTCGCGGCCACCAGAGTCAGGCGTTTCAGAAACTCGGGCGCCGCGGGCCGGATCAGCGCTGCCGGCGCGACCGCGGGAAAGGCGACGACCGGGAGGCGGCGCAGACCGCCGTTGGCCTGCCGGCGCAGGGCGCGGGCCTCGTCGATGCGCCCGGTCTGGGCGAGTCCCCGCACCCGGCCGGCGTCGGTCACTTCGGCATCGTGCCCCTCACCCGCCAGAACCCGGACGGCTATCTGCATGGGGCCGACATAGAAGGCGTCCAGATCGTGCGGCTCGCCGTGCACCCGGCCGATGTGGGCCTCGATCAGGGCGTCGAAAGGCGCGCGCGGCAGGCTGCGCCGGGCGACCAGATCCGTCAGCGCCTCCAGCACCGGATGCCCCTTGCGCGGCACGCCGCTGAACACGCCGTCCATCTGCTCGGCCCACCAGGTGAACCGCATCTCGGCCAGCAGCGGCTGGGTGACCCGGGACGGGATCGCCATCAACTCGGCTTCGAAGGCGTACAGGGTGATCAGGTCCGCCCGGGCGCGCGGATCGGCGACGAAGCGGCTGGCCAGCCAGCGGTCGATGTCGGTCTCGCGAACCTGGGTGTCGAGATCGGTCATGGGGTCCTGCAAGCAAAACGGGGCGGATCGTCGGACCCGCCCCGTCAGATCAGTCTTCGGTCAGGGCCGGATCAGGGCCGCGAGGCCATGCCCAGCTTGATCGGCTTGGCGTCGTCGGCCGACCCCCCGCGCTTTACGCCCCACAGCAGGATGATCGGCGCGCCGACGTAGATCGACGAATAGGTGCCGATGATGATGCCGAACATCAGGGCGATCGAGAAGCCGAACAGGGCCTCGCCCCCGAACACGGCCAGGGCCGCCAGCACCATGACGGCGGTGACGCCGGTGATGATGGTCCGCGAGAGGGTCTCGTTCAGCGACAGGTCGATCACGTCGCGAAGCGGCATGGTCTTGTACTTGCGCAGGTTCTCGCGAAGGCGGTCGAACACGACGACGGTGTCGTTCATCGAATAGCCGATCACGGTCAGGATCGCCGCGACCATGGTCAGGCTGAACTCGAGGCGGAACAGCACGATCAGGCCGAAGGTCAGGACCACGTCGTGCACCAGACCCGCCACGGCGCCGAAGCCGAATTGGGGCTCGAAGCGGAACCAGATGTAGAGGAACATCAGTACGATGGCCGAGAGAAGGGCCAGCAGGCCCGACTGGAGCAATTCGCCGGACACCTTGGAGCCGACGACGTTGACGCCGGAATAGGCGACCTCGCCGGTGGCCTGGGTGATGGCGCCTTCGACCTGGGCCACGACCGAGGTCTGGTCACGGCCTTCCGGGACCTGGAAGCGAACGATGGCCGCGGAGCCGTCGTCGATATTGCTGTCGCGTCGGGCGATGCCCTGCACCTGGACGTCGCCGAGCTCGAGCTCGTTCACCGCCCGGCGGACATCGTCGAACTGGATCTGCTGACCGGCGGGTTTGGTCATCTCCAGCGAGGCGCCCCCGCGGAAATCGATGCCCATGTTCAGACCGGGCACGAAGCAGGCCACGATCGAGGCGACGCAGAGGATCACCGACAGGAAGGCCGCCGGCTTCGAGTAACGCACGAAGCGGAAATTGGTCTTCTGCGGCAGCAGTTTGATGAGGGGCCATCCACGCATCGCCATCACTCCGCGATCGGCAGTTTCTTGGGTTTGGCCATTTTCAGCCATATCGCCAGCAGCACCTGGGCCACCAGCACGGACGAGATCACCGAGGTCACGACCCCGATGCCCAGCGTCCAGGCGAAGCCGCGGACCGGGCCTGCGCCGAAGACGAACATGATGGCCGCGGCGACCAGGGTGGTCACGTTGGCGTCGATGATGGTCGCCATGGCCTTGGAGAAGCCGGCGTCCATTGAGGCGATGACGCTGCGACCCATGCGGGCCTCGTCACGCATCCGCTCATAGATCAGCACGTTGGCGTCCACGGCCACGGCGAAGGTCAGGATCAGACCGGCGATGCCCGGCAGGGTCAGGGCCGCGCCGACGAGGCTCATACAGGCCACGATCATCACCCCGTTCAGGACCAGGCCGATGACGGAAATCCCGCCGAACAGCAGGCCGTAGGCCAGGATCATGAAGACCACGATGATGATGAAGCCGATGGCCGTCGACAGGGCGCCGGCGGCGACCGCGTCCTCGCCCAGCTCGGCCGAGACCGTCCGGCGTTCCTCGACCTTCAGCGGGGCCGGCAGGGCGCCGCCGTTCAGCAGGTTGACCATCTCCGAGGCCTCCTGGATCGAGAACTGTCCCTCGATGATGCCCGAGCCCCCGGTGATCGCCGTATTGATGCGCGGCGCCGAGATGACTTGGCCGTCCAGGATGATGGCGAAGGGGCGGCCGATGTTGGCCGCGGTGGCCTCGCCGAAGCGGCGGGCGCCGGCGCCGTCGAAGCGGAAGCCGATGGCGGTCTGCTGACGGCTGTCGGTCGTGACCTCGGCCTTGGTCAGGTTCTCGCCCGAGACCAGGATGCGGCGCTTGACCAGATAGGCGGCCTGGGCCTGGCCCGGCGCGGCCGGAAGCACTTCGGCGTCCGGCGGGATGATCCCCGTCTGCAGCGCCTGGGTCTGGTTCTCGACATCCACCATCTGGAAGGTCAGCTGGGCGGTGCGGCCGATCAGGCGTTCCAGTTCGGCGGGGTCGCTCTGACCCGGCGCCTGGACCACGATGCGGTCGGCGCCCTGGCGGGTAATCGAGATTTCCTTGGTGCCGCTGCCGTCCAGACGACGACGCACGACCTCGATCGACTGGGTGACCGCGTCGGCCGCCATGGCGTTCATCGTCGCGTCGGTGAAGGCGTAGCGGATGCGGTTGTCGCCCTGACGCTGGACCACCCGGTCGGCGACGCCGCGCGCGTTGCCCGAGATGAGCGCGCCCATCGCCTGCTGCGCCAGTTCCATCTGGGCCGGATTGGCGAGGGTCACGACCACGCCGTCGGCCTGCCTCGAAATGCTCGAGACGCCCACATTGGCTTCCGCCAGCACCGTCCGGGCGTCCTCGCCGAGGTTGTTCAGGCGCTTTTCGCGCATGGCCGGGACGTCGACCTCCAGCAGGAGGTAGGACCCGCCCTGCAGGTCGAGGCCGAGGTTCAGGGTGCTCTTCGGCACCCAGCCGGGCAGCGCATCGCGCTGGGCCTGGGTCAGGAAGTTCGGAACCGTGAAGACGATCCCGAACAGAACGGACAGGGCGAGAAGGATGACCTTCCAGCGCGACAGGTGAATCATGCGGGCTGCCCCGAACCTTTCAGGAGACCGATCAGGCCTTGGCGTCGTTGGCGGCGACCGCCGTGCGGTTGCGGACGTCGGCGATCATCGACTTGACCACGGGAACATTCACGCCCTGGGCGATCTCGACCATGACCTGATCGTTCTCGACCCGGGTCACCTTGCCGATCATGCCGTTGGACAGCACGACGGTCTCGCCCCGCTTGATCGCCTCGATCATCGCCTTGTGCTTCTTGATCTGCTGCGACTGCGGCCGCAGGATCAGGAAGTAGAAGAGCGCGATCATCGGCACGAGGAAGACGAACATCGAGCCGGGGCCCGCCAGAAATTCCTGCACTTCTTGATCTCCGAAAGCGCCGGGCGCGCCCAAGGCGCCGCCCCCTGAAAATGAGGCGCGGAACCTAGGGCGCGTCGTTACACTTTGCAACGCGGCGCGAAATCGCGGCCGCCGGTTTGCGCTATCGCGGCAACACGGTCAGCGGGTCGAGGGCGTTGGGTTCGTCGCCGCGCATGCGCCAGGTTTCAAAATGGATCGAGGGGCGGCCGTCGCCGGCCGTGGTCCCCACGGTGCCGATCTGCTGGCCGGGCGTCACATTGTCGCCGTCGCGCACGGTGGCCGATCCGAGGTGGCCGTAGACCGTCCGCCAGCCGTCGCGGTGGACGATCAGGACCGTGAGCCCCTGCCCGGCCAGGTCATCGCCGACATAGCCGACGCGGCCGTCGGCGGCCGCCGAGACGACGGCGCCGGCCGGCGCGCCGATGTTGATGCCGTTGTTGCGTTCGCCCATCCCGACCGGGCCGAAGCGACGCAGGATGTCACCGCGCACCGGCCAGTCGAGGGCGACGCCTGCGGCCGCCGGAGGAGCGACCGGCGGGGCGGAGGCCGCGGGCTGGCGCGGCGGCGGCGGGACCGTCGCGGCAGGGGGTGGCGGCGGCGGAGGCGGAACCCCCTCCTCCGGCACGGTCACGCCCATCGGCGACGGTCCGGTCGCATAGGGATCGCCGCCGATGTCGATCGCGCCTTCCGGCAGGACGATCCGCTGGCCGGGCGAGATCGCCGCCCGCGGACCGAGATTGTTCAGGTCGATCAGGGTCTGCACCGGGGTCTGGAAACGCCGGCCGACGCCCGAGATCGTGTCTCCCGGCTGGATTTCATAGGCGGCGCCGGCCACAGCGGCGGCGGCGCCGAGCTCCCGCGCGGGCGGCGGAGGCGCAGTGAACCCTTCCGAGGCCGGACCGGCGGCCGGCCGGTTGGCGGGCGCGGCATAGGGTTCGTTCGGGACCTCGGTATAGGGCCGCGTCGGCATGACGTACGGCCGGGCTCCGCCCGAGGCCGCCGGAAGCTCGCCGCCCTCGATGCTCTCCACCGGCGCGGCGCGGGGCGGCGGGACTTCCCGGGCGGGGTCCGTGGCGCCGCGAACGCCTTCCCCGGTCGGCGCCGGGCGGATCGGTGAGACCGGAGCGGCCGGCGGCGGGGTGCGGGAGGCCTCGCCGGCGGGGCGATCGGCGTGGATCGAGTAGCGGGGCTCGCGCGGATAGCTGGAGCAGGCCGCCAGCGCGCTGACCGCTCCCAGCAGTGTCAGGATGCGCATACCGTCGCCCATTCGTTTCATTCGCCCGCTCCGATCTCGCGCCCGATCCGTCAGGCCGACCTGACCCGGAAAACCGCGCCAAAGTTGGGCGGGAAGGTTAATCAAAGCTTGCCGGAAGGCCAGATGTGAGGGGCGCCCCCTTGCCGGGCGGTCGTCATCCCTCCTTCGCCGTCCCCTCCACCAGCGGAACGAACCGCACCTCGGTCAGGCTTTCGCGGCGGAACGATCCGTCAGGCTGACCCACATAGCGATGCAGCATCTGCACCGAGCTGCGGCCAACAGGGCAGACCAGCACGCCGCCGGGCTTCAGCTGTTTCAGAAGCTCCGTCGGCTCGCCGGGCGCCGCGGCTGTGACCATGATCCGGTCGAAGGGCGCCTGCTCCGGCCAGCCCAGACCGCCGTCGCCGTGCCGGGTGATGACATTGTCGATATCCAGCTGACGCAGCCGGCTTTCGGCCTCGGTCAGCAGGCTGCGATAGCGTTCGACGGAGTAGACATAGCGGGCCAGCCGGCTGAGCACGGCCGCCTGGTAGCCGCTGCCGGTGCCGATCTCCAGCACGCGGTGCCGCTGCTGGACGTCCAGCGCCTGGGTCATCAGGCCGACGATATAGGGCTGGCTGATGGTCTGGGCGCAGTCGATCGGCAGGGCCTGATCCTCCCACGCCTGATCGAGAAATTTCTCGTGCACGAAGACGGCGCGGTCGATCGACTCCATGGCCGTCAGCACGCGGGGATCGGTCACCCCCTGCTGGCGCAGGCCGAGGATCAGACGTCCGGCGCGGTCGTCGTGCAGTTTCATCGATCAGCCTTCAGGGACACGCGCTCGGCGTAGAGCAGCAACCCGCTGTCGCACCGATCCGCGGGAACGGCCCCCTGCCCTTCCGCCGACACCGCCCGGCCGCGAACAGAGACGCGCCGGTCCCACCAGCGCGCGCCCTGCTCCACGACGCCGCCGGGAAGATCGACGACCAGGCAGCGTCCGTCATCCAGCTCGAGCACGCCCCGTCCGGGGATTTCCGGCGACGGCTGTTTCAACTGCCCCCGAACGGCGCAGAATCCGGGCGCGTCACACCCGAAATCCGCCTCGGGCCGATCCGGCCAGGAGGCGGTAGAGACGCAGCCGCCCAGCGCCACAGCGGCGGCCATCAGGGCGAACACTGTCCTCATTCGGCGGCCACGGCCCGGGGCGGCGCGCCGCCCAGCACCTTCTTCAGGTCGTTGACGCTGGCCATGTGGGTCAGGTCGATGTGCAGCGGCGACACCGAGATGCGGCCGTCGTCCATGGCGCGCAGGTCCGTGCCCTCGGCGTGCTCCTGCTTTTCGCCCCGGAAGCTCATCCAGTAATAGTCGCGGCCGCGCAGATCGGTGCGACGCACCGCGTGCATCTCGCCGATGTCGCGGAAACCCTGACGGGTCACCTCCACCTGGGTCACTCCCTCGGGCGGACGGTTGGGGAAGTTCAGGTTCATGACCACGCCCGGCGCCCATTTCTGCTCCAGCAGCCGGCTGATGATGCCCGGGGCGAAGGCTTCAGCCGTCTCCCAGTGGGCGGTCACCTCGTCGTGGAAGCGCTCAAGGCTCTGGGACAGGGCGATGGAGCGGATGCCGAAGGCCATGCCCTGCAGGGCACCGGCCACGGTGCCGGAATAGGAGCAGTCCTCGCCGACGTTGTGGCCCCGGTTGACGCCGGACAGCACCAGATCGGGCTTCTCCGGCATCAGGTCATTGACCGCCAGAACCACGCAATCGGTCGGGGTGCCGGTGACGGCGAAGCGCTTCGGCCCCAGCCGGTTCACGCGAAGGGGCTCGGTCAGGGTGATCCCCCGCCCCTTTCCGGACTGTTCGACCGCCGGGGCGCAGACCCAGATGTCGTCGGACAGGGTTCGCGCGATGCGCTCCAGACATTCCAGGCCCTCGGCCTCGATGCCGTCGTCATTGGTCAGCAGGATTCTCATGGTCCCGCCGTGAGTAATCCAAACCGCGCGGCCTTGTCAGCCCCGAAGGACGCGACGGGCCTCTAGCGCAGCGCCTCGGCCCGGTCCGCAAGGATGACCACCTCACGGCGGCAGTCGTTGACGATGTTCGAGCCCTGCCAGTCATAGGTCTGGGCGCCGTCGCGATCGGCCCAGGCGGCGGTGCGGCCGTGCAGGCGAACCTTCATGCCGTTCAGATCGCCGGCCGCGCGTTGGGCGTTGCGCGGCAGGGCGGCGCTGACACAGTCGGCGGGCAGTCCGCGGGTGAGGTCGCGCTGCTCGGCGAACAGCTGGATCTCGCCGTTCCGCACCCGGGCCCAGCCCTCGAACTGGCCGGCCGAGGCGTCGATCCAGGATGGCGTCGGGCCGACATTGCCCGGGGTCGAGGCGCAGGCGCCGAGCACGAGCGTCGTCGACAGCAGCAGGGCGGGAGCGAGGCGGGCGATGGGACGCATGGGGCGACTCCTTTGAGGCAGTGAGGCGGGACCAGTGGAGCCGACCGGCGCGACATCTTCATGACGCGCAGCGGGCTCCGGATCTGAAACGCCCGACGCTGCCGGAGGCGCCGTGACGCCTTCCGATCAGCCGCCGACGGCGGTCAGGCCACCCATATAGGGGACCAGAACGTCCGGCACACGGATCGAGCCGTCCGCCTGCTGGTAGTTCTCCATGATCGCGACGAGCGTCCGGCCGACCGCGAGACCCGAGCCGTTCAGGGTGTGCACGAACTCGGTCTTCTTCTCGCCGTCGCGCTTGAAGCGGGCGTCCATGCGCCGGGCCTGGAAGTCGCCGCAGTTCGAGCAGGAGCTGATCTCGCGATACATCCCCTGCGACGGCAGCCAGACCTCCAGGTCGTAGGTCTTGCGAGCCGAGAAGCCCATGTCGCCCTTGCACAGCAGCATCTTGCGGTAGGGCAGCTCCAGCGCCTGCAGGATGGCCTCGGCGCAGCCGACCATCCGCTCATGCTCGGCGTCGGAGTCCTCGGGACGGGTGATGGAGACCAGCTCGACCTTGGTGAACTGGTGCTGGCGGATCAGGCCGCGGGTGTCGCGCCCGGCCGAGCCCGCCTCGGCCCGGAAGCAGGGCGTCAGGGCGGTCATGCGCATGGGCGTCGCCAGCTCGCTCTCGGGCAGGATCTGCTCGCGGACGAGGTTGGTCAGGGAGACTTCGGCGGTGGGGATGAGGAAGCGGCGGCAATCTCTGATGTAACCAAGCGCGTACTGGACGGGATCGAAATCCTCTCCAGCCTCATCAGCGTGAACAGCACGCTGCTCGCAATCGGTCTTAAGCGACGCAAAATTCGCGTCGATTGCCTGAAACAAGTCTTCCTCGAACTTCGGCAGCTGTCCGGTCCCGAACATCGCCTCGTCTCGAACCAGATACGGCGGATTCACTTCCAGATAGCCGTGCTTGTCCGTCTGGGTGTCGAGCATGAACTGGCCGACGGCGCGTTCGAGACGCGCCAGCTGGCCCTTGAGCACGGCGAAGCGCGAGCCGCTCATCTTCGCGGCGGCCTCGAAGTCGAGCAGGCCGAGGGCCTCGCCGAGGTCGGCGTGATCCTTGGCCGGACCGCCTTCGCGGGGCGTTCCCCAGCGGCTGACCTCGACGTTACCCGCCTCGTCCTCGCCGTCCGGCACCTCGTTGGCGGCGAGGTTCTTCTGGGCGGCCAGCAGGTCGCGCAGTTCCTTGCCGACGTTGGCTTCGACTTCCTCGGCGGCGGCGATGTCGGCCTTGAGGGCCTCGACCTCGGCCTTCAGGCGATCCGCCTCGGCCATGTCCTTCCTCGCCATGGCGGCGCCGATCAGCTTGGAGGCGGCGTTGCGCTTGGTCAGGCCGTCCTGCGCCGCGGTCTGCGCCGCGCGCAGTTCGCCGTCGAGGCGCAGCAGGTCGGCGACCAGCCCGTCGGCCTCCTCGACCCCGCGCGACGACCAGCCGCTGACGAAGGCGGCGGGGTTGTCACGGATGGCGCGGATGTCGTGCATGGCTCTAACTCTTGGAAGGGAGAGCGATGCCTTAGCGGGCGCGGCGGATTCCGCCAAGGCCGGGCCGGCGTCAGGTTCCGTCGCCTTGCGACGCGGAACGCTGTCATGCCAGTGTTCGCTCACACCCCCGGAAGGAGACGCGGAATGAAGGCCGTCGCCGCCCTGCCCCTGACCGCCGCGCTTCTGGCCCAGCTGGCTGGCTGCGCCATCGCACCGGCCGCGCCGTCCCTCCCGCAGGCGCGCCCGTCGCAGGGCCAATGCCCTGCCGTGCGCGATATCGACTTCAGCACCCTGGCCCGACGGGCGGCGGCAGGCGATCCCGCCGAGCTCGAGCGTGTCCGGGGCGAGCAGGACCTGATGTTGGCCCGGACGGTCCCGCCGGCTTCCGCGCCGCATCAGCCGGGGCCGGACGCGAGCGTGGTGATCCGCGCCTACAGGCCTTCCGGCTTCTACAGCGGCGACGCCCGTGTCAGCGTGTGGAAGGACGGCGACGGCCAGTGGTGGTTCTGGCGTCAGGACGTCAATCCCTACGCCCCGCCCCCTCCGCCCCCGCCTCCGCCGGGCCGCCCCGGATCGCCGGAGTGGGACGCCTTCATGGCCAATCCGCCGCCGCCCCCGACCGAAGCCGAGCGCTATCCGGCCGTCACCGGCGCCCTGGACCCGGAGCTGGCCGGGGCGATCGAGGCCAACCTGTCGGATCCCTGCCGGGCCTGGGACCCGGACGGGTGGCCGGCCGTCCTGCCGCTGAACCGGCGGATCGACGGCTCACGCGAACGGATCTGCGCCCCGGACGGCGCGGCCTATTTCGCGGATATGATCGTCGCCGGTCAGCCGACCCGGCGGATCGTGCATGCCTGTATCAACGACAGTCCGACCTTCAACGTGATCCGCATCGTCCTGCAGGCGCGGACGTCAGATCAGGCCTGACAGCGGCGAGCTGGCGCTGGCGTACATCCGCTTCGGCATGCGGCCGGCCAGATAGCCCTGACGGCCCGCGATCACCGCGTGCTTCATGGCGCTGGCCATCAGGATCGGATCGCCGGCCCCGGCGATGGCGGTGTTCATCAGCACGGCGTCGCAGCCCAGCTCCATGGCCAGGACGGCGTCCGAAGGCGTGCCGACGCCCGCGTCGACCAGAACCGGCACCCTGGCCTGCTCGACGATCAGGCGGACGTTGACGCGGTTCTGGATGCCCAGACCCGAGCCGATCGGGGCGGCGGCGGGCATGATGGCGGCGGCGCCGGCCTCTTCCAGTCGCTTGGCCATGACCACGTCGTCGGTACAGTAGACCATGACCTGGAAACCGTCCTTCACCAGCAGGTCCAGCGCCCGCAGGGTTTCGACCATGTCCGGGTACAGGTGGGCGGTGTCCGACAGGACCTCCAGCTTGACCAGGTCCCAGCCGCCCGCCTCGCGCGCCAGACGCAGGGTGCGCACCGCATCCTCACCGGTGAAACAGCCCGCCGTATTGGGCAGGAAGGTGAAGCGATCCGGCTTCACATAGTCGACCAGCATCGGCTGGTTCGGATCGGTCAGGTTCACCCGACGCACGGCCACGGTGACGATCTCGGCGCCCGCGGCCTCCGCGGCGTCGGCGTTCTCCTGATAGGTCTTGTACTTGCCGGTGCCGACGATCAGGCGGCTGTTGAAGGTGCGACCGGCGACGGTCCAGCTGTCATTCGCAGAGGAGGCGGAAACGGGGGCATGTGCGTTCATGCCCCCGCTCCTACGCCTTCAACGGCCGCGTTTGAACCCTCAAGCGCCCTGCGGAAGCGCCCAGGCGATCACTTCGTCCGACACCGGGGTCTCCATGAAGTGGTGACCGCCCGGCGCGAGGACCAGGTACTGGCGGCCGCCGGCCTCATAGACCATCGGCGAGGCCTGACCGCCGCCCGGCAGGTGGTCGGTCCAGAGGGTCTCTCCGGTCTTCAGGTCGATGGCCCGGATGAGGTCGTCGGTCGCCGCGGCGATGAAGATCACCCCGCCCGCCGTCACGACCGCGCCGCCGTTGTTCGGCGTGCCGATCTCGATGGGCAGCATGGACGGGATGCCGAACGGTCCGTTCTTCAGGGCCTGGCCCAGGGGACGGTCCCACAGGGTCCGGCCCGAGCGCAGGTCGATGGCGCGGATGCCGCCGTACGGGGGCTCCTTGCACAGCAGGCCGGTGAAGGGCATCCGCCAGCCGGCGTTGACGCTGATCGCATAGGGCGCGCCCGCCTGCGGGTCCCCCGCCCCTTCGGCGCCGCCCTTGCGGGCGTTGGGCTCGCCGCGCGGGGCCCAGCCGCGACGGTCCGCCTCGGCGCGCGGCACCAGGCGGTTGTAGTTCGGCATGTCATTGTAGTTGGCGACGATCACGCCGCGCGCCGGATCGATGGCGACGCCGCCCCAGTCCGAACCGCCGTTGTAGCCCGGATACTGGATGTAGCGACGATCGGCCGTCGGCGGGGTGTAGAAGCCTTCATAGGCCGCGCTGCGGAACTGGATGCGACAGATCATCTGGTCGATCGGCGACATGCCCCACATCTGCTTCTCGGACAGGTCGTCGGGGCGGCGCAGGGTGTGATAGCCGCTGGTCGGCTGGGTCGCCGTGCGCATCTGCGGCTCGACGCCGCCGCGCGGGGCCCGGATCTCGTTGACGGGAGTCAGCGACTGTCCGGACTCGCGGTTGAGGACGTAGATGTCACCCTGCTTGGACGGCAGCACGACCGCCGGAACCGCGCCGCCGGCCGTCGGGAAATCCACCAGCGTGGCCTGCGAGCCGAGGTCATAGTCCCAGACGTCGTGACGCACGGTCTGGAAATGCCAGCGCGGCTTGCCGGTCGTGACGTCCAGCGCCACCAGCGAGGTCGCGTAGTCCAGTTGCGGCCCGGCGCGGTCGGCGCTCACATAGTCGGCGGCGGTCGAGCCCAGCGGCAGATAGACCAGGCCCAGACGTTCGTCGCCCGAGGCCGTGGTCCACATGTTGGGCGTGCCCAAGGTGTAGATCTCGCCTTCCGGCGGGGTGGTGTCGATGTCCGGGCGCATCATGTCCCAGGCCCAGCGCAGCTGGCCCGTCACGGCGTCGAAGCCCTTGATCACACCCGACGGGGCCTGACGATACTGCCCGTCGAGGATCTGGTGGCCGGTCACGACGACACCGCGCACGATGGTCGGAGCCGAGGTGATGGAGACCATGCCCGGGATCAGGCGGCCCATGTTCGCCGAGGTGTCGACCTGGCCGTTCCGGCCGAAGCCGGCGCAGCGCTGGCCGGTGCGGGCGTCGACGGCGATCAGCCGGGCGTCCAGCGTGCCCCAGATGATCCGCGTCGCGCACGGATCGGTCGCCACCGCGTCCGGCACGACATAGTAGGCCACGCCCCGGCAGGCCGCGGTGTAGGGAATGTTGTCGTCGCTGACCTGCGGATCATGCTTCCACAGGTTCCGGCCGGTCGCCGCATCCACCGCCAGCACCATGTTCTTGCCGGTGCAGATGTAGAGGGTGTTCCCGATCTTCAGCGGGGTGTTCTCGGACGCGTATTTGTTCTGCGCTCCAGGGCGGTCGCCGGGCAGATCGCCGGTGTGCAGGCTCCACACCCGCTCCAGCCGTCCGACATTTTCGGGGGTGATCTGGGTCAGGGGCGAGTAGCGCTGGGCGTGGTAGCTGCCGCCGTAGGCCGGCCAGTCGACACCCACAGGGAGGGCGTCGGGGTCGCTGGGCGCCTGCATCTGCGCGATGGGGATTTCGCCGTTCACATGCACCTTGGCGGCGTTGGCCGAGGCGACGCCGCCGATCATGAGCAGGGCCAGCAGGCCGACCGCCCCGCCCGCGGCCCAGACCTTGCCCCGTCCCGGCTTCAAGGCGGGCAAGGCGGCCAGGACGAAGGCCATGAGGACCGCGGGCGCGATCACCCGGGGCACCAGGCCCCAGCCGTCGATGCCGACCTCCCACAGGGCCCACAGGACGGTCAGGACGAAGACGCCGATGTAGATGAAGGCTCCGGTCAGGCTGCGCCGGATCAGGAAAATCCCGCTGGCCAGCAGGCCGAGACCCGCCAGCAGATAGTACCAGGAGCCGCCCAGTCCGATCAGCCAGCCGCCCCCGACAGTGAGCGTCAGGCCGATAAGGGCGAGAACCACCCCGAGGGTGATGATGAGGCCTCCCGCGAGGCCTCCGGGTTTGCGCTCAACGGACATGCACGCCTCCAGCGTTGCCTTGGATTTGCGTGGCCAACCCCTCACCCTGTGCGCGGTTCCGTATGAAAACAGGCCCGGTTACCGATCGGCGATCACAATCCGTTGCCCGCGACGGAGACGGTCGACCCGACGGGCGGTCGGATGCACGGACCGATTGCACTCCGGCATCGTTCGGATAGTCTCGATCGGTCAGAACATGCTTCCGGAGGACGAACCATGAAAACGACAGTGATCCTCACCTGCTGCGCGGCCATCGTGGCCGGCGTCGCGCCGGTCGCGGCCCAGGTTCCCGGCGCGCCGGCGCGCCCGCGGACGCCGCAGGTCGATATGGCCGCGCGCTACGGCTCCAGCATTGCGGAAAACCAGAGTCGTCTCGCGGCCCAGATCGCCGATCCCAACAATCGCGAGGGGATGAGCGACGCTGAACGGGACCGCCTGGCGTTGCTGGAGCGGATTGCTCCCCTGGTGGCGGAAGGGCGCTGCAATGACGCCCGGCAGATGGCCCGTGACGTCGGTGATCGGGCGGTCTCGCGCCGTATCGGGCAGGTCTGCACCGAGGGACGGCCGACGGCGATGCCCGCCGAATAGGCGCGACCGGCGCCTTTCGTCAGTTTTCCGTCGCGTCCGGTGATGTGTCACTACGCATCCGTCACGACGCCACAGGAGAACAGCCTTGCGGATCAGATCTCTCATCACCCGAAGCGCGGCCGCGCTCCTGCTCGCT
Organism: Brevundimonas sediminis; assembly: GCF_048799765.1. Classification (NCBI taxonomy): domain Bacteria; kingdom Pseudomonadati; phylum Pseudomonadota; class Alphaproteobacteria; order Caulobacterales; family Caulobacteraceae; genus Brevundimonas; species Brevundimonas sediminis. The sequence goes on along the minus strand of NZ_JBLYQK010000006.1, from coordinate 4,166 downwards.
TCAACGGCGATGACGATCGTCAGTTGCTCCACCGCGACCGCCCCGGTGATCGCGCCTCCGGCGCCGCCGCCCCCGCCTCCTCCTCCTCCGCCTCCTCCGCCTCCGCCTCCGCCTCCGCCCCCTCCTCCGCCGCCTCCGGTCACGATGCCGGCGCCCGCGCCGGGCGCGGTGGAGGATGTGGTCGTCACCGGCAGCCGTGTCGCCCGCGACGGGGATGCGGCCTATACAGAGGGCGACGCCCGGATCGCGGCCGCGACCCCGATCGCCGCCTCCGCGCCCCGATCGACGCCGCCCGCGACGCCGCGGGTCAGCCAGGCCGGCCTGCTGACGGCGGGGGACTATGACGACCTGCTGAACCCGAGCTGGTATGCCGACTACGTCAACCGGTACCTGCAGGATCAGGGCCGGTCCCCGGACGATCTGGTCCTGCCGTGGGTCGACACCCGCGAGGCCGTCACCGTGACGGTGCGGGACAGCGAAGGCCGGCCGGCTCCGTTTGTCGAGGTGTCCGTCTCCCGCCCCGAGGGCGGCCCCGTGCGTCTGCGGACACTCGCGGACGGCACGGTCGTGCTCTTCCCGCGCCTGGACAGGCTGGGGGCGACCGCCGACATCACCGTGGACGGCGCCACGCGCCGGCTGACCATCGGACCGGACAGCGGAGTTGATATCCGCACCAGCCGCCGCGCCGCCGACGTCCGCGCCTTCGACCTGCTTCTGGTCGTGGACGCCACGGGCAGCATGGGCGACGAGATGGAGTATCTGAAGCGGGAGCTGGCCGCGATCATGGACTCGCTCGCCGAGCGCCATCCGGGCGTCAGCACCCGGATCGGCCTGATCGTCTATCGCGACAACGGCGACCAGTATGTGGTGCGCGACTTCCCCTTCACCTCCGATGTCGGCGAGCTGGTTCGCCAGCTGGAGGCCCAGCGCGCGGATGGCGGCGGGGACTATCCCGAGGCCATGGATCAGGCCCTGACGCGGGCGATGGACTATCCGTGGCGCGACAATGCCGTGCGCTCGGTCGTCCTCGTCGCTGACGCCCCACCTCACGACGACCGCATCGCCGCCACCTGGGAACAGGTGCAGGAGGCCCGTAGCCGCCGCATCCAGATCACGCCCGTTGCGGCCAGCGGAGTTGGCCATCGCGCCGAGTTCGTGATGCGGGCCGCGGCCGCGGCGACCCAGAGCCGCTATCTGTTCCTGACCGACGACAGCGGGGTCGGCAACGCCCACGCGACGCCCGAGGTCAAATGCTACGTCGTCACCCGCCTGGACAGCCTGCTGCGCCGGGTGCTGGACGGCCAGATCTCGGGCCGCCGGATCGAGCCGACGGTCAACGAGGTCATCCGCACCGTCGGCCCCTACGACCGGGGCGTCTGCGGGCCGAAATAGGCGGCATCAGCGGTCAGGGCGTCGCGCAGCGGATCGGCGTGACGCCCCGCCCTTCCCGGCCGGCGAACGAGTCCTTGAGCGTGGCGAAGGCCCGATTTCCCATGCCGAACCAGGTCCGCGACGGATCATCGGCAGAGCGGCCATAGACAATCGCCAGCGCCCGCTGGACCTGCTCCCGGTCATCCGCCGACTGGTCGGGAATCGCCCCGATCCGGATGATCAGGTTGTCGTCCATGAAGTCGCCGTAGATGGCCAATGACCGAAGAACCATGGTCCTGCCCGAGTCGCTGGCGCAGATGGCGCCTTCAAGCGCTGCATCCCGTTCTTCGCCGTATCCCATGACAAGTGTCCGGATCGGCAGCCAGGCGGGGTCCTCGTCCTCCAACCAGTCCGCTGTCGGCGCCAGCCGCGCCGTTTCGGAGATCGCCCAGGCCTCCACCGCCTCGTCGAAGAGGGTCATGAGCGGCAGGGTGACCTCGGGCCGGTCGCGGTAGTCGGCGGGGCGCAACAGCTTGATAGCGGGGTCCGCTCCGAACTCCAGGCCCCGGCGGCGCATGTCCCACCACAGGCTCAAGGCGATCTCGGGCCACGCCTGAAGAAGAACCGGTTCGGTCCGCCAGGCCTGGTTCTCCTCATCGTAGCTGTAGTCCGGCCCCCGCATGGCGGTCATCATGCTTCCGGCCAATGTGGCGGCGTCATCGTTCGACAGGCCGCCCAGCCGGGGCAGCGCCATGTCCCTGAACAGACGGAAGGCCGACAGGACGTCGCCGTTCCGCGACCGGTAGCGGATGGTCAGCGCCAATTCGCCGGGGGTGGGCTGCCCCGCGACCAGCCGGTCAAACAGGGGCGCGGCGTCCGGGTGTTCGCCGTTGATCAGCGACAAGAGGACGGATTCCTTCTGACGGCGCAGATCAAATCCCGGGCGCCGGATATCGAAGATCAGGTCCGTTGCGGCGTCGGCGAAACCGCCTTCCCGATTGGCCTCGGGGCCACGGATCGAGAACCGGGGGCTCTCTCCACGCTCCAACGCCGCATAGGCCTGAAGCAGGTAGGGCGTGGGCTTCCACGGCGACAGGGAGCTGAGGTGATCGCGGATGTCGGCGGCGATGGCGCGGTCGGCCGCGCTCGCATTGGCGGCCTCAAGCGCCGGAAGACGTCCGGCCAGATCATCCAGTGCCGCCATCCGGTCCGGATTGCGCTGAACCTCCAGATACAGGTGAAGGGCGCGCGCCCACAGGCTGTTCGGGCCGGCGTAGTCCTCACTGCTCCGGCCGAAGACGGCGGGCGCGACGAACCAGCCTTGCGGCCCGTATCCAGTCCCGTCCTCGTTGTCGGCGAGAAACAGCACATAACGGCGGCCCTGCTGGAAGGTGTAGCGCGAGCAGGGCCCCATGTAACTTTCGGGATGGGCCTGATCGATCCGGTTCGGATCGCTGGGCGCAATCTGACCCAGCCTCGCGCTGCGAAGGACTACGGTCGCCGGCGGAGCACCTTTCCAGCGTTGCTCGACGCGGAAGGTCACTGATGAATCGAAGCCGTCTCCGCCCGTATTTCTCTCGGCGACCGCAACGACAACGCCGTCGGCGTTCTCGGCCAGCTCATAGTTGCTCTGGCGGACGAAGTCCGAGGTGACGGAACAGGCCAGCGCCGCCCCGCCCGTCAGCCAGGTTGCGACAGTCGCCGCCAGAACACCGAGAACCCGCATCTTTCCACCCCGACCGAAAGCCCGGTCCGAAGGTGGGCGACAAACCATGTCGCAACTGTGACGCTTCGGTGTGGTTTCAGCCGCCGCCGACGAACTGGACGACCTCGATGCGGTCGCCCTCGGCGACGGGGGTGACCGCATGCTGCGATTTCGGGACGATCTCCAGATTCCGTTCGACGGCGACCTTTCGCACGTCCAGCCCCAGCTCCTCCACAAGGGCCAGGATGGTGTCCGAACGGACCTCACGAACTTCGCCGTTCACCTGAATCTGCATGACCTTGCGTCAATCTTCTTGCGGCGCGCGCTTGCCTGACGCCACGCCTCAGCTAAAAGGCCCGATCCGATTCCGTCGGAACGTCACCTCTGCGAGCGAATGCCCGACAGCCCCGTCCTCTACGTCCTGAACGGCCCGAACCTCAACCTGCTTGGGGTGCGCGAGCCTGAAATCTACGGACGCGAGACCCTGGCGGACGTCCAGGCCCTGTGCGAGCGCACCGCCGCGGGCGCGACCGTGGTGTTCCGCCAGACCAATCACGAGGGCGAGCTGATCGACTGGGTCCAGGAGGCCCGCGAGAAGGCTGACGCGGTTGTGATCAATCCCGCCGGCTACGGCCACACCTCGGTGGCCCTGCTGGACGCGCTCAAGACCCTGACGGTTCCGATCGTCGAATGTCATCTGTCGAATCCGGCGGCGCGCGAGCGCTTCCGGCATCGCACCTATGTGTCGGCGATCGCCGCCGGCGTGGTTTCGGGCTTCGGCCCGATGAGTTACGAACTGGCCGTGAAGGCCGCCCTTGGACTGGTGCAGGAACGCAGCCTGTCCGAGGATCGTTCGCATTAAAGGACAGCAAGAGGCTCCCATGGCCGACCCGAAGAAGAACGAAGCCGACATCGACGCGACCCTGGTGCGCCAGCTCGCCGACATCCTGAACGACACCGACCTGACCGAAATCGAGGTCGAGAAGGGCGAACTGCGCATCCGCGTCGCCCGTGAGATCACCGTGAGCGCGGCTCCGGTCGCCTACGCCGCCGCGCCCGCCCCCGTCGCTGCGGCGCCGGCGGCCGCGGC